>JBAWEN010000099.1:0-5837 GCA_049591215.1 Methylocystis sp.
GGCGTCTATAGCGCAAAAAACATCATCGTCGCCACCGGCGCGCGGCCGCGGGTGTTGCCGGGGATGGAGCCCGACGGGCGGCTGATCTGGACCTATTTCGAGGCGCTGAAGCCCGATAAACTACCGAAATCATTGCTGATTGTCGGCGCGGGGGCGATCGGCGTCGAATTCGCGTCCTTCTATCGCGCCTTCGGCGTGGAGGTGACACTCGTCGAGGCGCTGCCGCGGATTTTGCCCGCCGAGGACGCCGAAATCGCCACGCTGGCGCGCAAGAGCTTCGTGCGCCAGGGCATTGAAATCCTTGACGCGACAAAGGTCTCGGCGGTCGAGAAGCGCGACGATGGCGTGATCGCGACGTTGACCGGCGCGGACGGCGCGACGCGAAAAATCGAAGCGGAACGGCTGCTTTCGGCGGCCGGCGTCGTCGCCAATGTCGAGGGGCTCGGGCTCGAGGCGCTGGGCGTCAAGATCGAGCGCGGCGTCATCGCCGTGGATGGAGCCGGCGCCACGAATGTCGGGGGAATTTTCGCGATTGGCGACGTATCGGGCGGGCCGATGCTGGCGCACAAGGCCGAGCATGAGGGCGTCGCCTGCGTCGAGGCGATCGCGCGCAAAAACGCGCATCCGCGCGCGAAAACACCCGTCCCGGCGTGCACCTACGCGCATCCGCAGGTCGCCTCGGTCGGGCTGACCGAGGCCGACGCGAAAGCCGCCGGATTCGAGCTCAAAATCGGCCGCTTTCCGCTCAGCGCGAATGGCAAGGCGATCGCCCTCGGCGAACCCGAAGGGCTGGTCAAGACTATTTTTGATGCAAAAAGCGGCAGGCTTTTGGGGGCCCATATTATCGGCGCCGAGGCGACGGAACTGATCCAGGGCTTTGTCATCGCGATGAATCTGGAAACGACGGAAGAAGAGCTGATGCACAGCGTCTTCCCGCACCCGACGGTCTCCGAGGCGATGCACGAAAGCGTGTTGGCCGCCTATGGCCGCGCGATCCATATTTGAGCGCGCTCCGCCCCAAGAAGTTTCGGGGCGGAGTTTGATTGCGAGAAAAGCGCCGTTACTCGCAACTCAGCTCTTGCGGCGACCTGGAGTCGGGGAAGGATTTTTCGACGCGCGCGTCCGGCTTGCCGCTGCAAGTATAGACGATGTTGCAGACCTTCTCCTTGCCGGGCGCGGGATCGCCGCAGGCGCTCGTGCTGTCGCAACTGAATTTGCACGAGGCGTCGTCGTTGCACAGCAACAGACGGCTTCTGAAGCGGTGGCACTCGGACGAGCCCTTCACGCCATACCAGGCTTCCTTGATGTCAAGCGTCGACGCCGCCTGGGCCGCAGCCGCGGTCCCAAGGAAGCCGAGCGCCAACGCGAGAATGACGAAATATTTCTTCATGGACGTAAGTCTCCGTTTGGTTTCCACTGACGGGCTTCGCCCGCCGCCGCGCGGTCCCGCCGACCCCGGGGATTTCGGCGAAATCCGGCGGGCGCGGCCGCGCCGAGCGGGACGATTATGGCGGTCTCATGCAGTCGCTTGATGACAAGTCTAAGTTTTGAGCGCAAAATATGCGCCACGTGGTAGTAATTCTGCGACGCGAGTGTAATATATATGTCGTTTTAGAGTAGCGCGTCGGTCACGAAGGCGGCATATATGCTTTAAGATCAATTCACAAAATTGTAAAACCGCGCCGGCGCGTCGTGCGGCGAGCCCAAGCTGCGTCAGCCGCTCGCCGCATCAGCCGCTGGAAAGCGAAGCTGCGCGCTTGTTTCGTCAGTTTAAGCGCGTTCGTTCCAGACGAATTGATGGCGGACGCCTGTTCCGACAAGCGCGAGCGGTTCGAACTGATCGGCGAGGAGGTCGCGCTCACGCGCGCGCGGCTGACGCGCTGGGCGCTCGCCGCGCGCTCTTTCTGAAACATTGGGCGTTTCGTGCTAAGCTCCGTCCCATGGCGAAGGCGATGGACCCCATCATGAGCCGGTTCCGGGCCGCGCTCGACAGGGCTTACGGCGCACGGATCGAACGGGTCGTGCTGTTCGGCTCGCGCGCGCGCGGCGAGGCGCGGCCGGATTCGGATTACGACGTGGCGGTTTTCCTCAAGGGTCTTGAAAGTTTTGGCGAGGAAGCGGGGCGGATCGCCGAGATCGAAACGGAAATTCTTTACGACACCGGCGCGGTCATCAACGCCTTGCCGCTCAAGGCCGGCTCCTATCGCGACGCCACCGGACTGATGGGTGAATTGCGACGTGAAGGCGTCGATCTGTGACGCCGGAGGCGCAAGATTATCTCGATAAGGCGCGCGGCGATCTCAACGACGCCGTGAAGATCGCGGCCATAGGTCTCGCGACGATCGCGGCGCGATCGGCTTATTACGCCGCTTTCCACGCCGCCGAAGCCTTTATCATGGAAAACACAGGTAAAATCGCGAAAACGCACTCGGGCGTTCGGTCCGAGTTCGCGCGCTTGGCGAAAGAGACGCCGGGCATCGACAAGGCGCTGCCGATCGTTCTGGCGAAAAGTTACAAATACAAGGAACTCAGCGACTACGGCGTCGGCCGCTCGGCGATCGTCAGCACGACCGAAGCCGAAGAGGCAATTAAGAGCGCCGCGCTTTTCATTGACTGCATAGCAACCCAACTCTCCAACTCGAAATGAATCGGGCTTCCGAGGCGCGCCTCACCCCGCCTTGCGCGCCATTTCCGCTTCCGCGCCGCGCGCGCCCAGCGGCTCGGCCGGCGCGCCCACCCATTCGGAGTTTGCGGGGATGCTCTCGCCCTTCATCACCACGGTGAGCGGGCCGAGGCGGGCGTAGTCGCCGACAAACGTGTCATAAAGCACCGTCGAGCCGGCGCCGACGGCGACGCCCGTCCCCAGATGCACGCGGCCGACCTTCATCACGCGGTCCTCGTAGAGATGCGTTTGCAGCGCCGCGACGGCGTTCAGCGCGCAATAGTCGCCGACGCGCACGCAGTCGAATTCCGTGATGTCGGTCATGTCCATGAACACGCCCTTGCCGAAATGCGAGCCGAACAGCCGCAGCGTCCACGGCAGGAACGGCGTGCCGCGCAAATGCTCCAGCAGCACCTTGCCGGCGAGGCCCCAGTAGAGCACGGCGCAGGCCTCCGTGCGCATCGCCCAGAACGACCACATCGGCTTCACCTGCGGCTCATAGCGGCCCATGGTGACCCATTTGACGACGACCACCGCCAGCGTCATCCCCACCGAGATCAGCACGGAGTCGAGAATGAACCATTCGGCGACGGTCGCGTATTCGCCGTCGATCAGCGATTGGCCAAAACTCTCGACCGCCCAGGTGCCGAAGGTCATGAACAGCATGGTCGGCAAGGACACATTGACCGCCTCGTAGACGGCGCGCATGAACTTTTTCCATGCAGGCGGCTCATAGGTCCAGGCCGAGCCGCCGGCGTCGAATTTTTGCCGCACCGGCAGCTTGATCGGCGGCGAGCCGAACCAGGTGTCGCCTTCCGATAGCGCGCTGTTGGCCGGCGGCTTCGACTTGATGCCGATCAGCGCGCCGGTCGGGATTTCCGAGCCCGGCGGGACCACCGCGTCATTGCCGATGAACACGCGGTCGCCGGTCTTGACGGCCTTGAGATACATCCAGCCGCGCCGCACGTCCTCGTCGCCGAGCACCACTTCGTCCGCGATAAAGCACTTCTCGCCGATCTCGACGATGTCGTAGCGGCCGGAGAGATTGGTCGAAATCTCCGAATCCTTGCCGATGCGCGCGCCCATCATGCGATACCAGCTACGCATGTATAGCGTCGCGAACAGCGACGACAGCGTCTCCAGCGTGACTTCGGTGGCGAGCGAGATCGCCCATTTGCGCAAATAGAACCACGACCACACGGAATAGGTGCCGGCGCGCACGCGCGTCGGCATGACGATCCAGCGCGCGACGACGATGAAGGCGACGGTCACCAGCACCAGCACGAAGGCTGTCGGCCAGGCGAACAGCGGAATCGCCGCGAGGTAATAGATATGGTTCGACTCGGCGATGCCCATCCAGGCGTCGAGCTTGTCGAAGAGATAGAAGGCCGGGAAGATCGGCAGCAGGCCGAGCGGCGGAATCGTCAGCACCAGCAGCGTGAACAGGAAGGTCATGACCGGGCGGCGGATCGGGCCCACGGTCGCCTTTGGATCGAGTTCGGCTTCATTGACCATGCCGGTCTTGCGCGCGGGCGAGCCGTTCCAGATCTCATGCGCGCCGATCCGCGCGCCAGCGGGCAGCGAGGTCAAATCCTCCAGCGCGCCGCCGTCGCCGATCACGACGTCGTTCTCGATCACGCAGGATGTGCCGATATAGGCGTCGGCGCCGATGTCGATCGTGCCGATGATCAGCTCATTGCCCTCGACGCGCGCGTTGGAGAGTTTCAGCTTGGCGCCCAGCGAGGCGCCGGCGCCGATGGACACGAGGTCGATCGCCCCGGCGTCGAACTCGCTGACCAGCGCGTCCTCGCCCACCTTGGCGCCCAGCGCCTTGAGATAGAGATTCATCAGCGGCGAGACCTGGAACCACTTCGCGTGGGTGAGGCCAATCAGGCGCTGCGATAGCCACCAGCGATAGTAATAGACGCCCCACAGCGGATAGCGGCCCGGCTTGGTGCGGCCGATGACCAGCCATTTACCGAGGATCGACACGGCCACCGTCGCGACGTTGACGCAGAGGTAAACCCCGAGCAGCGCGGCCGATTCTTCGAGGAGGGTGGCGTCCGCCGGGGTGAGCAGCTGATAGGAGACGAACACGCCGAGCCATTGCGCGGTGACGATGGTGAGGATGAACGGCAGCGCGGCGGCCTGCGCCATGCCGCACAGGAAACGCCGGAGCAGCGGCGGCGGCGTGAAGGAGAGATCGCGCTGGGGCGCGTCATATTCGGCCTTGCCCGTGAGATGCTTGCCGAGCGCGCGGAGCGTGCGGTGGGCATAGAGATCCTGCAGCGTGACCGACGCAAGGCGCGGCGTCTCGCGCACCGCGCCGACGAAGCGCGCGGCGAGCAGCGAATGGCCGCCGAGATCGGTGAAGAAATCCGCGTCGAACGGTATGGCGCCGGGCGGCAACACGCGCCTGGCCGCCTCCAGCAGCTTCGCCTCGGTCTCGTCGCGTGGGATTTCCTGCTCTTCGTCGATCCCCGCGGGGGTCGTGAGCTCGATGCGCTTGAGCGCCTTGCGGTCGACCTTGCCCGACGGGAGTTTTGGCAGCGCCTCCAAGAATTCATAGCGCGCCGGAACCATATAGGGGGGCAGCGTCTCGCGCAGTTTTACCCGCAACTCTCTAGGCTCGGGCTTTTCGCCGCCGTCGGCGGTCAGGAAGGCGACGAGTTCGTCTATGCCGTTTTCGTTGCGCAGCGCGACGGCGGCGTGGCGCACGCCCGGCGCCTGCGAGAGCGCCGCCTCGATCTCGCCAAGCTCGACGCGAAAGCCGCGGATCTTGATCTGGTCGTCGATGCGGCCGCGAAAAGCGAGATTGCCGTTCTCGTCCACAACCACCGCGTCGCCGGAGCGATAGAGCACGGGGTCGGAGCCGTCCGAGTGAAACGGATTGGCGATAAACTTTTCGCCCGTTAGCGTCTCGCGCTTGAGATAGCCCTTGGCGACGCCGGGGCCGCCGATCAGCAATTCGCCCTCGACGCCGGGGCCGACCAAGTTCAGCGCATCGTCGACTACATAGCAGCTGTAATTGGGGATCGGCCTGCCGATCGTCACCGGCTCCTTCGGCCAGACTTCCGCGATCGTCGCGACGACGGTGGCCTCGGTCGGGCCGTAGCTGTTGTAGATCACGCGGCCGATGCGGGTCCAGCGCGCGGCGATGGCCGGCGGACAGGCC
>JBAWEN010000100.1:0-4451 GCA_049591215.1 Methylocystis sp.
CCGGCGCATCGCGTTTTCGGCGCCGCGATCGGCTTCCGTGACCGGATCAAAGGCGCCGCCGCGCGCCTTATCCTCGGCGGCGATCGCCGTGCGAAAAAACGGCAGTATCGCCTCGGCCGAAACATCGACGAGATGTTCGACAAATCTTTCAAAATCAACCGCTGTCATTTTTCGCGTCCCTAGAGAAATCTTTCGACGCGACTATTCGGCGGCGGCGCGCGTCGGGGCCGCGACGCTAGCGGGAAACTCCTGCGCGATCTCCGCCAAAGCCAGGCCCAAATGCCTGGCCACGGTCTCAAATCGCTCGTTGGGCGCGAGCGTGGCTTCGTTCATGTAGAGTCCGCGCCCCACCTCGACCTGAAGGGCGTGTCGACCAGCGCCCGGCCGTCCGTAATGTTCCGTGATGAATCCGCCGGCGTACGGGCGGTTGCGATGCACATTGTAGCCGAAGCCGCGCAGGCGACTCTCCAAGGCGTCGACGATCCTCGCGTCGCAACTCGCCCCGAAACGGTCGCCGAGCACGAAATCGACTCTGCTCTTTTCAGCACGCGCGTCGCGGGCGGGATCGCGCGCGAGGATCGACGGCATGGAATGGCAATCGATCAACAAGGCCGCGCCGAACCGCCGTCGCGCGTCGGCGATCAGCGCTTCGAGAGCGGCGTGATAGGGCTTGTAGAGTCCCTCGATGCGCCGCAGAGCCTCGGCCGCCTTGAGTTTGCCCGCGTAAATCTCGTGCGCGTCGGCGACGACCCGAGGAATCGTCCCCAGTCCCGCCGCGACGCGGAGCGACCTCGTGTTGGCGAAATCGGGAAGCGCGTCCTCGAACATGCGCGGATCGAGTTCATAGGGCTCGCGATTCAAATCGAGATAAGCGCGCGGAAATCTCGCGCTCAACATCGGCGCGCCGATGGCCTTGGCGCAGCCGAACAATAAGTGCACGTGAGCATCCTCGGACCGCCGGAGACTCGCCGCGTCGAGGCGCGTGCTCCGCATGAAGCGCGCCGGATAGACATCGCCGGAATGGGGTGACGAAAACACCAGTGGGCAGGCGATCTGGCGGGGCAAAACGAGATCGAAGGGCGTCGCGAGTTCCGGCTCGACGGGCGCGTCCGGCGCCGCGTGGGGGACCGCGGCCGCAGCGTCCTGCTGACTCTCGAAATCCATGTGCATCCGCCTCTTGCTGTTTCGCGAAGTCGCCCGTCTTTTATCTCATTTCGGCGCGGCGTGTTCGATGGAGCCAGAATTGCGCGGGCGAAGCAACCTTTTTGGTTACGAAATCGCGGCGATCACGGTGGCGTCAACAGGGGGAACGGTCTAAGGATACAAAAATTAACGAGGGATCGCGCGTTTTTCACCCGATTTTTACCAAAGCTCGGCTCAATGGAAAAAAGATGACGCGAGGAGCGATATGACCGATCAGGCCGCCGCCAAGATTCTGCTTGCCGAGGACGACAACGACATGCGCCGCTTTTTGGTCAAGGCGCTGCAACACGCTGGCTTTTCGGTTACGTCCTTCGACAATGGGCTCGCCGCCTATGACCAGTTGCGGGTAGAGCCTTTCGAACTGCTGCTGACTGATATCGTCATGCCGGAAATGGATGGAATCGAACTGGCGCGCCGCGCCACCGAGCTGGATCCAGACATCAAAGTCATGTTCATCACCGGCTTTGCCGCCGTGGCGCTCAACCCCGACAATCAGGCGCCCTCGCAGGCGAAAATTCTGTCGAAACCGTTCCATCTTCGCGATCTCGTCAACGAAGTGCAGCGGCTTCTCGCCGCCTAAGCGCCGAGATTTCTCGGGATTAACGCCGCCCCGGACCGCGGCCGGCTTGCCGAACTCGGCGCGATGGGCTATGACGCCGGCAAATAATCACTGTTGAACCGGTCGCTCCCGCGTCGATCGCCGCCGCGGTAAAATGCCCCGTTCGCCCGCAAGCAAGGTCGGACTACAATGAAAAAAGAGATTCATCCCGAATATCACATGATCAAGGTCGTCATGACCGATGGTTCGGAGTATTTTACGCGCTCGACTTGGGGCACCGAGGGCGACACGCTGAACCTCGATATCGACCCCAACACCCATCCGGCCTGGACGGGCGGTTCGCAGCAGCTTCTCGACCGCGGCGGGCGTCTGTCGCGCTTCAACTCGCGCTTTGGCGGACTGTCTTTCGCCAAGAAGTAAAGTCCGGGCCAGAGCCCGTCGTTATGCGAAAGCTCCCGCCGCTATGCGTCGGGAGCTTTTTGTTTTGGTTTTGGGCAAGCCTAAAGGGCGATTCTCGCGGCCCCGGGGCGCGCGGCGGCACCTTGGTTTTTTTGTTTTGAGGCGTTTTCTTAACGCGAACCGGCGTCCGCTTCGCTCGAAAGCGCCCGCTCACGAATGGGCGGCGAAAGCGTTGCGCAGCAGTTCCAACTGCTGCTCCACGGGGCTCGTCTTGAGTGACGGAGGCGCGCTGGCCGCGGGCGCGTAGATCAACATATCGAGATGAATGATGCGCGCCTGCATGCGCACGGAGTGGATCGACAACTCCCGCAGCTTGCGGGGGAGCGCCTGAAACACGTCGGGGTTGGAGGCGAATTCCTGATGCGACAGCTTGACCCGATGCCGGTCGCTGCTCGCCTGAGAGCGCGTCATCTCGCCCTGATTCACGGCGCGTTGCAATAGAAGCCAGGAGGCGATCTGCATCAGCCGCGTCGTCAATCTCATGCTCTCGGCGGCGTAGGCCAGCGCCTCGGCGCGTGGAAGGGCCTTGGCCTCGTCGCGTCCCGCTCCATCGAGATAGGCTGCGGCGTCCTCCACCAGCGTCATCCCCTCGCGGAACATCGCCGCGAACGCTTCCGAGCCCGCGAGCTTCTCGACAAAAGACACGGGTTGCCGCGCGCCCTCAAATGAATCGTTGATACGCATGTCACGCTCGCGCAAGTTCACGGCGGGCCCCGCCCCGCGCGTTCCCGACGGCGAGCAATCTAGCGCATTTAGCGCCAGTTTGCTCGGTTAGGTTTTTTTTAACCTTAATCCGGGAAGCCGATCGAAAGCGTAGCGGCGCGCGCGGCGCGAAAAGAGAGCCGCGAAACCGCGGCTCTGGAGTCTATCGACAGGGAGGCGTACGGAGGGTGGAGGAAGCCACCCGAATTGATACAGGATGCTCGCGAAAGGTTAAGTAATGGTTAACGGCCCGAGCCCGACTCCATTTGCGGGACCGCGCCAATGGAAGCGGTCGGCGCGGCGTCGACATCGACCGCCGCTTGCGACTGATCGCGACGAAAATGCCAACCCGTCGTTAAATTGGCGCGGTCGGCGTAAACGGCCGCGCCAAGGACGAGGATCGCCACCCTCACCAATTGACCCCACGTAACACATGGTGGGCGCGACAACGGCGAGCGCGGCGCCGCCGTCTGGCCAAAATCGCGCTGACGATCGCCCGGCGGCGTCCGCGGCGCGGCGCGCGGGCGCGCGAAGTTATCTGGTGCGCCATTTCGCCCAAAAGCCTCTCGCGTTTTTGGCATGCGGCGAATTCCAAAACAGAGGGCCGAAAAGGTTCGATTATGGCTATTAGCGATCTAGTTTTATGAATGAGTTAACAAACGCGAGTCTTCCCCGCGACCACCCGCGCCTTCTGGCGCTTGACTAGAGCCAGAGCGCGTGGGCATTGAAAAGCGCCCGAAGTTAAAAGAATTGGCCCTGATTCACGCCCGAAGACGTCCATCGTCTTTTCCTAAAGCTTGCGCCAACCGCCCCGCACCGAGGTTTCGATGATCCGCTCCGCCCTTATGAATGTGATGACCGCCGCCGCGATCAAGGCGGGGCGCGGGCTGAAGCGCGATTTCGGCGAGGTGGAAAATCTCCAGGTTTCCGTCAAGGGGCCAGGCGATTTCGTGACCGCGGCCGATAGACGCGCGGAAAAGACCTTGTTCGAGGAATTGTCGCGCGCTCGGCCCGGCTACTGTTTTTTGATGGAGGAGACCGGCGCTGTCGAAGGCGCGGACAAGAGCCACGTATGGCATATCGACCCGCTCGACGGCACGTCGAACTTCTTGCACGGAATACCGATTTTCGCGGTTTCCGTGGCGCTCGAGCGAGAGGGCCAGATCGTCGCCGGTCTCGTTTATAATCCCGCGAGCGACGACCTCTACGTCGCAGAAAAGGGCCAGGGCGCGTTCCACAACAACCGCCGCATGCGCGTCGCGGCGCGCCGCACCCTGGCCGAGTCCATGGTCGCCTGTGGCATACCCCCGCTCGCCGGCCTCGCCCATCACGCGCGCTTTCAGGTCGAACTGGCCGCCGCCATGGCGAAAATCGGCAATATCCGGCGCTTGGGCGCCGCCGCGATCGACCTCGCCATGGTCGCGTCGGGCCGATGCGACGCATATTGGGAACGCGGCATCCAGCCTTGGGACATAGCGGCCGGAGTCATTTTGGTGAAGGAAGCGGGCGGCTTCGTCACGGACCTCTC
>JBAWEN010000101.1:0-3018 GCA_049591215.1 Methylocystis sp.
CAAAATATGACTGAATTGATATGAGTAGCTTTTTATGAATTGCATTTTAGCAATTCAAGCCACGAGCCCGAATTCAGGAGAGACAAATTCACTATAGCAAAATACGCACCAAACACACAGCCAGCTAACTTGGCCCAATGCGGTGTATTTGTTACAGATACGGGAGCTCCAGCGCTTCTTATGGCATAAACTAAATACATTCTGTATGTATATCCAGCAGACATATATATTATATAGGAAGATGGCACGTAGCTGGCGAAGCCCGATTTCCACAAAGCAGAGATTGCGATGATTGATGGAGCTATCCATAAACTCTCTATAATAGAGAATAGGATGATTAACTTTCTATTATCACATTTTAATAGGACTATTCCATCGACAATCTGCAGCAAGCCAATAATAACAGAGGCATAAACATAAAACTGTATAAACTGCATCGCGAATTCCCCGTTGCCAACACCCGCAGAATAGACGCACTGCTGAGGCTGAGATTTCCGATGTCTAAAGCACGACGCCTACTTCAGGCAAACTCGCATAACTCCCTTAACGCAAGATGCGTACCCGACCGACGGACGAACGTCGCATAAGCGCCAACATGACAAGCCGCGTTCCGTCACGGAATTGTTGATATCGACACCAAAAGCCAAGCCCGATGGCCCCGACAGCGGGCCATTCCTCATTTGGGCTCCAACGACCGCTGATGGCGCGGCGCCGAAAATTTCACACCGGTCCACTCCCGTCGGCTGCAATTCAACCCAGCCGCAGCGTCCCTCATCCGACCCCGCTTCGCGGGGCCACCTTCTCCCGCGGGCGGGAGAAGGAAGAAACACCCCTAAAACGTCACCTTCGCCCCGCCATAAAATCCCGTCGGCGGGCCGAGCGAGGTTTGGCGCGGATTGGTCATGAAGAGGAAGGGGATCGCGGTCGTGTCGTAGAACACGGCGAAGTTGCGCGTGCGCGTGTCGGTGACATTGTCGATCAGGCCATAAATCTGGAAATTCTTGGTGACCTGATAGGAGGTGCGCAGATTGACGGTCGCATATGGCGATAGCGTTCCGTAGGCGTTGATCTCGTCGCCGCGCACCCAGGCGCCGGCAGTGTAGACGAGATCCGCGCCGATCTTCCACTCGGGCGTGATGGAATAGTCGAAGCCGGCTTTCAGGCGATGCTTGGCGATCGAACTCATATGCGAGCCCGGCTCGACCAAAATCGACGAGCCGCCCGTTGCTATGGCCAGCGGATTATTCGGCGATCCCAGCAGAATTTGCGAGCGGAAAGTGGCGTCGGTTAGCGTGTAATTGATGAAGGTGGAGAGCTTTTCGTCCTTGTAGCGTATCGACGTCTCGACGCCCTGGCGCTGCGTGGTGCCGGCGTTGGTGAAATAGCCGAGGCCCGTGACGACGCTCGGCACGCTCAGAATGTCGTTGAAATTCGTCGTTCGATAGAGGCCGGCGTTCCATTCGAAGCGCCCCGGCAGCAATTGCGGCAGGCGCGTCTCGCCGCGCAGGCCCGTCTCGATCGAATGCGTGACCACTTGCTTGAGCGGCGGATCGGAGACGAGAAAATTGTCGATGAGGCAGGGCTGGTTCGGATTGGCGCAGCCAAGCTCCAACGGCGTGGGCGCGCGATTGGCCTCGGAGTAATTTGCGTAGCCGGTGATTTCGGGCGTGAGCTTGTAGCTCGCGCCGATCGTCGGGTTGAAATGCGTATACACGGCGGAGCCGTTGAGCGAGGTCCCCACGAGATCGTAAAGGGTGATCGCCGCGTAATTGAAGCGCCCGCCGGCGGTGACGGTGAGCTTGTCGGTCACATCAAGCGCATCGAGGCCGTAGACGCCGAGATAGCTGTTGGCGGCGTTGAGATGGACGGTCTGCACGTCGGCCGTCGGGTCGATGTTCAGCATGCCAAGGCCCGTGACCGACAGATCGCCGGGGTTCAGCACGCCGACCTCTTCGTCGGCGGAAAAATTGGTCCAGCCATGTTCGTAGTTCACGCCGAAGGTGAACTTGTTGGGCATTGAGTAAATCTTGTCGGTGTTCTCGATCTGAACCGTGCCGCCCAGCGTGCGCGAGCGCGTCCAGGTGCGGTCGATGACGCCGAGATTGGCCGCGCCCTGGAAAGTATCGGGCAGATAGGTGGGATTGCCGCTGTCGTCGCACAGCGTCGCCGCGCCGCAGGAATTCAGGCCCGTCGTATTGCCGTCGACATGCGCCTGATCGAACGCGCGGTAGTGCACATCGGTCAGGATTTTCCAGTTTGGCGCCGGAGTGAAGGTCGCGTTCAAATCATATTGCGACAGCGAGTTCTTGTTCGTCTGCGGCGTGGTGTAGATCGCGCTCGTGTCGTTGTTGACGAGATCGACCGGGGCCGGCCCCGACACGCCGAAGCGGTTCTGCGCGAGGCCGAGCGTGAAATGCACTTCGACCGAATCGCCGCGATAGCCGATGTCGCCATAGAGGCGGCGCACCTGCGACTCCGAATATTTGCGATAGCCGCTATCGCCGGCGGCCTCCACCGCGAGATAGCTGGCGAAATCACCCTGCAGAACGCCATATTGCATCGTGGTCTGCCGGCGATTGCGGCTGCCCATGCGTCCGTCGAGGTCGAAGCCCTGATAGGAAAAGCCGTTCTTCATATCGAGCACGACGGCGCCGCCGAGCGCATTGAGCCCGAACAGCGGATTGCCGGTGACGATGGCGCTGCGGTCGATGGCGACGGTGGGGATCATGTCCCAGTTGACCGTATCGCCATAGGCCTCGTTGATGCGCACGCCGTTCTGATAGACGGCGAGTCCTTCGGGCGTTCCCGAAACCGGCGAGGCCACGAAGCCGCGAAAGTCGACCTCCGGCGAGAAGGGATTGCCCAGCACGTCGTTGGTCGAAACGCCGGGCGTGGAGCGGTCCAGCGCGCCGCTAATGTCGAACTGGCGCGTATCTGCGATCTCGCGCGCCGTCGTGATGATCACGCTCGACGGCGCCGTGCTGATCGCGGGCGGCGGAGGGGGCGCCGGAACTGCGG
>JBAWEN010000102.1:0-4889 GCA_049591215.1 Methylocystis sp.
TTGTCGGGGCGCGCGACCCAGACGCCGACGCGGTCGGCGCGGCGCTCGGCGCGAACGCCCAAATCCCCGAGCGCGGCGATCAGCCAGCCCTCCAGCGCGCAAACGAAGGCGCGCACGTCGCGGCGCCGGCGGGAAAGATCGAGCATCACATAAGCGACGCGCTGGCCAGGGCCGTGATAGGTGTATTGTCCGCCTCGCCCGCTGCGATAAACCGGAAATCGGGGATCGAGCAGATCGGCCTCTTTCGCCGAGGAGCCCGCCGTATAGATCGGCGGATGCTCGAGCAACCAGACCTGTTCGCGCGCGGCGCCGGCGGCTATGGCTTCGGCCCGCGCCTCCATTCGCGCCACGGCTTGTTCGTAGGGGACGAGGATTGACGAAATCAGCCATTCGACCGGCGGAGAGCCTGGAGCCGGCGACATTGAAGGCGCGTTCGCGGCGCGGTCTGGGGTCATGTCACATTCCATCGAGCGCGAAGCGTCCGCGTCATGAAGATTCGCGAGATGAGCCCCACATGCGCTCGAACCCGCTCCATGTCGTTATTTGACGACGAGCACGGGGCATTGCGCAAGCTGAGTGATGCGATCCGCGCGGCTTCCGATGAGTCTTTCGTATAGTTCCGAATGCCCCACCGCGCCGATAACGAGCAGCTCCACCTCAAGTTCGGCGGCGAGTTTGACGATATCGCGCACGGCGTGTCCGACCAGGACATGCGTCCGTAGCTCCAACCCGCGCTCCCGCGCCGCGTCGCTCGCGCGCCGCAGCACGGCGCCGTAACGCCGATCCGCGGCTTCTTTCGCGTCGCGGACATCGGCGATGAACTCCGGTAGATTCGGAAGTTCTTCGACGCACACCATGTGCAATTCGGATCGGTTCTGCTCCGCCAGGGCTATCGCCAGCGAGAGAGCGTGAAAAGCCGACTCCGAGCCGTCGTTCGCATGCAGGATTTTCTTGAACAAATTGGCCTCCCAAGATCATTGATTCGCCGCGGCCGGCGAAGACGCCTCCGTCGCCACCGCGGCGTCCACGTCAGCCGAGTCCTTCGGCAGCAGGTGGCGCGGCAAGAAGAAGCTGTTGGCGATCACGGTCGGAATGATCGCCGTGGCGATGATGGCCGCCACCAATGTCGAATACTGGCTCTCGTCGATGATCTTGTGCGACAGGCCGAACAGCGAGGCGATGGTGCCGAAGGTCAGACCGGAGGCCATGATCAAAGTGGTGTACATCGCGTCCCTGGGCGGCGATCCAAAGGCTTTCGCCACGGGATAGACGCTGACGACCTTGGTCGCGATCTCGACGGCGAGCAGGATAACGACGCCGATCGGCGCCAGGATGACAGCCGCGATCGATACGAAATAGCCGGCCCTTATGAAGTAGAAGGGCGTCAGCAGTCCGATGACGATGGTGCGGAGGCGGCGGATTAGCGCGTGATCGCGGCCGACGCTGCCGGCGAGCGTCATGCCGACGAGATAGGCGGGCAGCACCGCCTCGCTGTCCGCCCATGTGGCGAGCGCCCCCATCCCGAGCAGGCAGAACAACAGGAGCTTCGCCTCGAATTCCGAGGGCCGGCCGCCGAACAGCTTGAACAGATAGGGCGTGACCCGCGGCAGGCCGATAAAGGCCGCGACGGTCACGACGACGAACACCGCCGTTTTGAACGTGAAGGGGGCGAACACCAGGCCGAGCGTGACGACCGTGCCGAGATCGGTGACGAAACAGGCCGCGAGAATGGTCTTGCCGAAATCGGTTCGGTTGAGGCCATATTCCATCATCACCGTATAAACGACCGCGACCGAGGTCGCCGCGAGCGCAATGCCGGCGAGGATGGCCGGCATCGTCTCCCAACCCAGCAGATAATGCGCGGCCGCCCAACACCCAACGGCCGGAAGCAGGAAGCTGGCGACGCCGATCGAGACGGACTCTTTCCATTTCGCCTTGAAGACGTCGGGGTCGAGTTCAGCTCCGGCGAGAAACGTCAGCAGAATGGCCCCGACGCCGGCGAGGGTCTTCACCCAAGGCTCCTGGACGCCAAAGATCTCGACGCCGACCGTGACGCTGAAAATCGCCCGCGCGAGCATGCCGACGATGATCTCGGAAAGAGCGGTCGAAATTCGCAATTTGTTGGACACAAGCGTCGCGATCAGCGCGAGCCCGAACACCAAAGCCATTTGCGCCCAAATGCCGGTCATGATCGGTCCTGAATGTTAGAGAGAGATGTCCAAGGCGAGGCCCGGAACGAAAACGTCTCCGCCATCGCTCCAAGAGGGAGGCGATCGGGAAACGGATTGTCGCGCGAATAAGCAGAGGGGATTGTGCTTCGCCAAATTACCCACATGACTCCCTCTCGCGTTGAACGCGCAATAGGAGTCATCGGCCTGTTCGGCGGTTTTGGGGAACTCCATCCCCGTTTTGATCAAGTCATATTAGCCGGGATCTTGGCGCTGGCAAGCCGGCATCCGCGCAAAAAGCAAATGGCCGCGCAAAACGCGCGGCCACTCGAATTCGCTTTCCGAGGAAGCGCGATGTTAGTTGAAGGGATAGTAACGAAGGCTGGTGAAGAACATGCTCTCCGTCGCCTTATACGCGCCGCTTACGCCGTTGAACGAGTCCTTGACGGTATAGGAGTATTGCGCGCCGACCCGGACCTTGCCGGCGGGGCCGTCGTAGAAGTTGTGCCAGAAGCCGCCGGTGACCTGGCGCACATCCTTGATGTTGCCGACGCAGGTCAGCGCGGGCGGGCCTTCGAAATTACAGCCGATATTGTTGTAGGCCGGGTTGCCATATCCGTAAGAATAGAGCCCGGCGGTGACGAAGGGCGTTCCGGCGAATTTCACGAAGCTGTAATTGGCGCTCGCGAACTCGCCGCCGGCGAAGACATAGACGTCTGTCTGCGGCGTGACGTGGGCGGTAAGGCCCACCATGGCCTGGCGCTCGTGGATCGGTTGGAAGCCGCCTGTCGAGGTGAAGGTGGCGTCGTTGATTTGCGCCGCCCCGTAACGGCCATTGCCGTTGCCGCTCACGCCCGAAAACTGGAAGTCAAGCCATTTCGGAATGATCGGTATGATCACGCCGGCCTCGACGTTGGCGCCCCAGACGCTATGCTGGCCCCAATAGGCCTGATCGGTGAAATCGCGCAGCATGCCACCGACTTCGACATGGATGTGACGATCGATAAAGGTCGGATCCCATGCGGCTTTGGTGATTAAATCGGGAAGCCGATTGGTCGTCGTTTCGTTGAGCGCGTTCGAGAGCGAACCGCCAACCGGACCGACGTTGAATACTCCCGGAATGGTGCCGCCGGAACAGCCGCTGCCGGCAATGCCGCCGGTGCCGCCGATGCTCAGACTGGCGTTGGTGATACAGGGCGCGACATGGCCGAGAACGTCGGAAGCGGGCAGAATGTTCGTCGTCGAGGACTGTTCCGCCGAGAACGCCCACTGGAGTTCCGGGGTGATGTCCTTACTCAGACGAATTCCAGGCTGACGCGCCCAGGTGAAGCCCGGCATGTACTGGTCGTCGATGACCGGAGGGGTGAGAAAGGTGTTCGCCAAGGTGCCTTTTGAATTCAGGCCGATGAGCGAATAGGCTTGGCCCGCCATGACATGAACGCCGCCCAAGCCGGCGAACTCGCTTCGGTCGATCTGCATATAGAGCTCGCGAAAGCGGAAGTTGAACGAGTCGCTCTGGTTGAGATTGGCGGTTTGTCCGGCGCCGAGGAAGTCGGTCGCCAGATACATCTTGACGTGTGTCACGTCATCGAGTTCGGCGTCCGTCTGCATCGTGAAACGGCTGCGACGCGCGCTGAAGCGATATTCGTTGCCATAGGAAGCGGCATTGTTGCCATACGGAATATTCTGGAACGGCGTCGCGATGTCCGCGCCGATGAAGCGGCTGCGTTCCACCCCTGCGAATTCGAAGAAGCCGCCGGGAGTGATGGTGACGGCCTTATAGTAGAACGCGGTAGGCCAGGGCGCCCCATCCTTGCTCACGAGGCGTACGGGGCCGCCGGGCGGGCCGGCCTCGACCGTGGCGTGCTCGACGCGCTCGACCTTACGCTCGGTCTGGCGCTGGCTCTGAGCCTGGCTTTCGAGCCGCTGTTCAAGGCGCTTCAACTGCTCTTTCAGCGCGCGAATTTCGGCCTTGGTTTCCGCATCCGCCGCCGCGAAGGCCGGTTCGCATGATGCGAACATCGCGATCGAAGACACGCCGGCCAGGAGTCCCAAGACCCACTTGCGGGCGCCGCTTTTCTTTAAGTTACTCATTCTGTGTCTCCGAAGTCGAGCGCCAATCCGAAATTGACGCCTAGCTAGTGGCGACCAGCGATAGGGCGCGTTTGTGACAGTTTTGAAACACTAATTTTTCAGAATCGAATTTCGGTACGATTTGCTATTTAGTGTGGCGCAAATGCCACACTATTTTACAGTTGCTCCATGCGACATTATCGATTGGCGTTCTTACAATATTTGCGAAGCGTAATTCTCCGTTATGGAGTGCGCCGCGCTCGGCCCGAACGGCCAGCTATTTGCGCACGGCGTAAAATCAAGCAGTTGCATAATCACTTAGCTCACTCGCCGCAGCGTGAGGTTTACGCGCGCGGCGCCGGCGGGCAGGCTCGGCGCGTGGGGCGCCGGCAGGGTCGGCAACACTCTGTCGACGCCGTGAAAGCACAGTCGCGCCGGGCCGCCCAAAACCAGCGCGTCGCCGGACGACAGAACGAGCGACATCGTTTTGCCGGCCCGCCTCGTCCCACCAACGCGGAACCGGCAATCCGCGCCAAGCGACAGCGACACGACCGGCGCCGTGAAATCTTTCTCGTCGCGGTCTTGATGAGCGCCCATTCGGGCCTTGGCGTCGTAAACATTGATCAGGCAGGCTTCCGGCGGCGCCGG
>JBAWEN010000103.1:0-2720 GCA_049591215.1 Methylocystis sp.
AGTTCCACTTGCTTCATCCCCCGCCCTCGCCAAAAACAGCAAAGGGCTCTCAACTGCCGGATTTTTACTCCGGCGCAACCGACCGTCTCGGTTGCTTCACTGAGGGATTTTCGCTCCGGCGCTTACATCGCCGGCTACGAAGAAGCAGTCCATCTGGCGAATCCCGGCTTGGAAGATATTTAAGCCGTTTCCCCCATGAATTGCGATAAGTGCGGCATCGCTTCGGTTATTGCCGTGACGCCCGCCTTGCCAACCAACGATTCGGCGTAAGCAAAAACTCCTTTCAGAAGCTCCCGCATTTGCTTTTCGTTGAGACCAAGGTTGCCCAATTTGCCACTGAGAATATTGATATCGATCTTACCGAAACCAAGAACGCCCTTCACCGTCCCAATCGCCGCGGTCACGCCAGCATCGCCTGTGGCGGCGGCGGCCTCTATGGCTTGATGAGCGCCGGGTATTTTGCCGACAAACTCCGCCACATTGCTTTCGCCCGCGTGGTCAAGCATGAACCTGAGCACATGTCCGATTGCCGTCTGGGCGGTTGCGTCGTCCAATCCAGTCGCTTCACATACGCGCGTTGATAGTTCGCTCATGGCGTTTCTCCGTAATACGGCCGCGTCACAGTTTAACAGATATTCCCCAGACGTGACGGTTAAACGTAAATCTCTCCCTGAAGAGCGGGTTTGACAAGGCCGGTAGAGGCGGAAATGCTAACTGGGCGGGCGATATTGGATACGGCCGGCTTATGAGCCGTAAGCCGACGTCAGATTCAGCGCGCGGCGCTTCCGTGATGCGCCACTACCGGACGATGACCATCCGCCCCGAGAACGGACCCGCGAAGAGACCGCGTAGATCAGATTTTGTCCGATAGGAGATCAATGGAGGGTCGGGGGCGATAATGCCGCCTCGCATCGAGCCAAAGTCGCCTCTTGCTCCGCGAGCTCAGCCATGAGCGCCGGCCTTTCTGCCCCGTCAGCGCCCGAGATCGCGGTTCTAAGCCGAATCACATCGCTGACGAAAAGTTCGATAATGAGAGCGTGGATGATGTCTTTGGCATCGTCATCAACTAGCATGCGCCGTGTTCCTTCAGGTATTCGGCTCGGCGCGTCAGCGCCGCGCCTTTCAGGCGGCGGAAGCAAGCCCTGGGCCAAGCCACTCCCGCCGAGTTGCGATGCTCGAGATCGGGTAATCAACGGTAACCGGATCCGCACATTGGCAGCGGCCGCGCGGCTCGGCGCCAAAGGGGCGGAGAAGCGCCAAAGATGGTCTTTCTCTCGGCGTTTCTTTTTCGGTTCAATGCCCGGTCCACAAATCCGGGAAGGTTTGCCGCGGCCACATTGATGTCTTCTGAGCGCCGCCGGTGATGAACGTGACTCCGGTCAAAACCAGCAGACCTCGATGACTCGTTCGACTGCGTTGAAGCGGCGCTTAAAACGAGCGGTGAGGCCGAGGCTTGGCCCGGCCGTCAGAGCGGCGAGCAGAAATCGAACGCCGCGCAGCGCGGGGCCGTCGTAATTCCGCCCAATTGTTTTCCACATGTTTATGGACGGTTTGTGAGCGTAACCTAAGGAGTATGCAATGAATTCGCTCGACATCGACCTGCTCGACGGCGAAGTTATCCACAGAAACGATCTCGATGCTGAGCCGACAGCCCTCGACTTTCGTCAGTCGGAACCTCCTCAGCCAAGCGACAGCGCCACTGTTGCGTTGGAGATGGTATCGGAAGCCGCCGCGGCTATTCGATGCCTCGAGGAGCAATCCGCGGAAGCGGTTAGGCGCGCCAAGGAACTGGCCAGTTCAATCATCAAACAATTGGAAAGCACGGAGGCGAGAGCCGAACATGCCGAAGTTGCACAACAACAGTCTGAAGTGGAGGCGCGGGAGTTGTCCGCCGCGCTGGCAAGGACTCAGGCCGATCTCGATATCGCTCGGCGACAGCTCGCGGACAAAGACGAACGATTGACCGCGGTCGAAGAACGCGTTCGCTTGACCGAAGCAGAAGCAACAGAAGCTCAACAGCGGGCGATGGAAGCGAATGCCGCAATCGAAAAAATTGTGGGGGCGATCCGATCGCAACTTCCCGGCCGCGAAGATTTGTCCGCGCGAGTCTAAAGCTCCCAGGAGTTGCGACAACGCTCGCTTCACCGATGGTCGCTCCTCTACCTTCGAAATTGCCGCCGAGTGGCAGTAATGGGTCAACTTGCGTCACTTCGACAACCGCCGCGAAAGGTCCGGTCAGCATACAATGGAAGAAATGCCCGTCCGCGATTTACGGCTTTGGCTCGCGAGGCAGAGGCATCCGACGATGCGTCGTTTTGATCCCTCTCGCAGGCGACACGCCGCCTTCTTCTTCTTCGGCGCTGGGCGAGCGGTCTTCGCCTGCTCCAGCATTGGGGCGTCCGTGCGAAAATCGAGCGGCGACCTATTGCTTCGAAGCCCGCGCGGTCCGCGCGCGCACGGCTACGGCGGCGAAACCGCCGACCTGCATGGCGACGCGCGGCGTATTGATCACCTTGTCGATGGCGGCGAGAGCGCTGCGCTCGTGCTTGGGCAGGCCGCGGATTTCCGCCAGCGCGAGGAAGTCCGTGCTCTTATGCGGACAGCCGCCCCCGCCGTCGAACACGCGCACGCCCTGGGCGGTCATCACGCTGTCGCCCGGCTGCAGCGTGGCGTCGTGCAGCAGCGCGTCGACATGGCCGTCGTCGCCGCCGAGCGGGCGG
>JBAWEN010000104.1:0-5038 GCA_049591215.1 Methylocystis sp.
GAGTGGCGGGGAGGGCTCCGGTTTCCTGGGCGGCCGGGGCGGACGCCTCGGGCGCCTGTTGCTGCCGCGCGTCGAAGATTCGCTTGATTTCGCCCTCGACGAAATGCGCGACCTTGCGCGCGCCGGCGCTGGTGAAATGCACGCCGTCGGCGGCGCGCAATTTGACGTTCTGGCCGTTTACATCGGGGCCGAAGGCGCTGTACTGACCGTGATCGTCGGCGAAGATGTCCCAGATCTCGATGAAGGGAACGCCGGCGCTGGCCGCGCTGGCGCGATAAATTTCATTGATTTGCTCCATATCGGCCGAAAAACGCTCAGCCTTCATCATCGGGAGCCCGACCCAGACGAGCGGAATGTTCTTTTCCTTGAAGGCTCTGATGACGGCGTCCACCCGGGCCGTGTAAATCTCGCGCCAGCGCGGCGAGAAAGGCTCGACCGCCTGGGCGCCGTCTTCGAGCGGCTGGTGGTCGTTGCTCCCGAGCATCATGACGGCGACATCGGGTTTGCGCGTGCCGTTGGCGATCCCCTGGGCCGTCTTGAGCCAATCGTAAAAATCAGTGCGCACGAGGCCTGAGCTTTCCTTGCTCTTGCGCAGCACGCCGATCTCGGGAATGTCCTCGAAAGTTTCCTCGAGTCCCTCGGCGAGCATATCGCCGAGCGTGTCGCCCATCACCACCACGAAGAAATCGGCCTCGACCGCTGGGGCTTCGCCGCGGTTGGCGGCGGCGGCGGCGGAGGCGGAGGCGGAGGATGCGGCGGGTTGCGGATGCGGCGTCTTCGCGGTCCGCGTGGGGGGGCGCCAATACATCGGCTCGCGAGAGCTGGAATGCGGCACGATGCGGCGGATGGGGGCGCTCTCGCGATGACGGCGCGGCTCCGACCAGGAGCGCTGGATGAAATGGGGATTTCTGCCGCCGCCAAACAACCCGCCGAAAAAATCCGAGATAATATTTTGCGCGCGTGCGTCGGTAGGCGGCGCGAAAAGCATCAGCGCGAGCAGCGCCGCCACGAGGCGCGGTCGAGAAAGGCGCGGTGTCAGGAGCGCTTGTAACATGGCGCCATTATAGCGCATCGCCGCCGAGCCGCCGCTAAATTCGTCAGCGAAAAACCGGTATTCAATACGCCGGGAGCGGTGTAGGCTGCGCTGGATTGGTGGGGTGACGCGCGACGGGCGGTTCACGGTCAAACGTCGCGACTCGACACTGGCGCAGTGGAAAAAGGATTTTCTTGGCGCCAGAGGCGCGCTCGGCCTGATTTCGGATAACGAAGACACCCCGTCTTTCACAAATCATGCCAATCCAATCAAACGATCAGCAAGGGAAGACGGAGGCCATGATGCAACTCGGCAAATTCCGAATGCCTATGCTCGCCTTAATGGCGGGGACCTTGGCGACGTTCGGCGCGGTATCGGCGCAGGCCCTCGAGAAGAAGGCCCACGTCGCGGACGACAAGAAGCCCAACATCATTGTCATCATGGGCGACGACATCGGCTGGGAGAACGTCGGGGCGTATCATCAGGGCCTCATGTATTCGACGACGCCGAACCTGGACAAGCTGGCCAGCGAGGGCTTGCGCTTCACCGACTATTACGCGGAGCCGAGTTGCACCGCCGGTCGCGCCAATTTCATCACGGGCGAGTTGCCGATCCGCACCGGCCTGACGACGGTTGGCCAAGCCGGCGCCAAGATCGGCATACCCGACGAGGCCCCGACGATCGCGACGGCGCTGAAGGCGATGGGATACGCCACCGGCCAATTCGGCAAGAACCATCTGGGCGATCTGAACCGCTATTTGCCCACGGTGCATGGGTTCGACGAGTTCTTCGGCTACCTCTATCACCTCGACGCGATGGAGGATCCGTTCTGGCACTCCTATCCGCCGGCGCTAAAGGACAAGGTCGGGCCGCGCAATTTGATCCATAGCTTCGCGACCACGGTCGACGATCCGACGGAAGAGCCGCGCTGGGGCAAGATCGGCAAGCAGAAGATCGACGACGAGGGACCCCTGCCGCCGCATCCGATGCCCGGCATCAAGTACAATATGGAGACCATCGACGAGGTGATTCTCGAACATTCCGAGAATTTCATCCACAAGGCCAAGAAGGACGGCAAGCCATTCTTCATGTGGGTCAATCCCACCCGCGCGCATGTCATCTCGCATTTGTCGCCGAAATACAGCGCGAAGTTGACCGGCGATAACGGCTGGTATCTCGAAGAAGGCGTGATGTCCCAGCTCGACGACGTGGTCGGCGGCATCATGAAGAAACTGAAGGACGAGGGTCTCGAAGACAATACGATCCTCGTGTTCACGACCGACAACGGCACCGAGAACTTCACCTGGCCCGATGGCGGCAACACGCCTTTCGCCGCCGGCAAGGGGACGATCATGGAAGGCGGCATGCGCGTGCCTATGATCATCCGTTGGCCGGGCAAGATCGCGGCGGGCAAGGTCGAGAACGGCATCATGTCGGGTCTGGATTTCTTCCCGACCTTCGTCGCCGCCGCCGGCAATCCAAACATCAAGGACGAATTGCTGAAGGGCGAGCAACTCGGGGACAGCACCTATAAGGTTCATCTCGACGGCTATAATCAGTTGGACTTTCTGACGGGCAAGGAAAAGTCCAATCGCCATGAAGTCTTCTACTTCGCCGAGGGCACGCTGGGCGCTGTTCGCATCGACGACTGGAAGTTCAGAATGATCGACCAGCCGGACGGCTGGATCGGGGCGACTGTGCACCTCGATATGCCGGTGCTCACCAACCTGCGCCTTGACCCGTTCGAGCGCATGCAGTGGCCGAAAGGCAACACGGGGTCGTACATGTATTTGTCCGACTTCTTCATACATGAGTTCTGGCGCTTCGTGTTTCTGCAACAGAAAATCGGCGAATACGCGCCGAGCTTTATTGAGTTTCCGCCGATGCAGAAGGGAGCGAGCTTCAATCTCGAGGCGCTCAAGGCCGAGCTCGAAGAGCGCGTCAAGGCTATGAAGGGCAAGATGGAATAGCCTGAAAAATTATCATGAAACAACCCGCCCGGGCCGCGCCCGGGCGGGTTTGTCATGTGCGAAGAGTGCTTGCGCTTAAAAGCGGAGATTCAAACCGCCCGGCCGCCGGACGCATAAGCTGACTTGACGTAGGCCTGGCGTTTGAGGTCTTTCCTTGGCGAGGGTTCGTCTCGGGAGAGAAGCATGTTTAGACGCGCTGTCGCGATGGGCGCTTTTGCGTTGACCTGCGCCTTGGCGCCGCCCGCCGCCGCGAAGGAGCCCTCGCTGGCCGATACGCCGCCCGCCGAGGCGCGCATGTTGCCCTATACCGGCGTATTGCCGGCCTGCGACGACGGCTTCGCGCTGGCGCGGATACAGCGCGGTTTTTACGATCAAGAAAGCGACTACTGGCAGTCCGGCCTCGCCATCGAGAGCTTTGGCGGAGTGCGCGAGACCGGCCTGCGCGTCAATGGGGCGAGCTATATTCCCCGCCGCTATTGCGCGGCGCGGGCGCTTTTCAACGATGGCCGCGAGCGCGCGGTGGTCTATGAACTGGGCGAGGATCTCGGGTTCCTCGGCATGGGCTTCGGCGTCACCTGGTGCGTCGCGGGCCTCGACCGCGAGCACGCCTTTTCCCCGGACTGCAAGGCCGCTGGGCCTTAACTCGAGCTTTGGAGCCCGTTTCGTGTCGACAAAATTCTCTCGGCTGCTGTTCGCCATGTTGCTGTGCCTCGAGGCGCCGGGCGCGCGCGCCGATGATTGCATCCTAGACCGCTGCGCCGATAAAGCCCCGCCCGCGCCGTCTGCCGCGCCTTCCGCCGCGCCCGCGTCGCCCTCGCGCGTCGGCCCGATGGCGACCGGCGATTTCGATTTTTATGTGCTGGCCCTGTCCTGGTCGGCGGGTTTTTGCGAATTGAGCGGCGGCGGCAAAAGCCAGTGCGAGCCGGGCTCCAATCTCGGCTTCGTCGTGCACGGCCTGTGGCCGCAATATGAGCACGGCTTTCCCAGCAATTGCGGCTACGCGCCGGCGCCCTCGCGCATGGCGCTCGATCGCGCCAAGGGCGTCTACCCCGACGAAGGGCTCGCGCGCTACGAGTGGCGCAAGCACGGAAGCTGCACGGGACTTAGCCCGGGCGACTATTTCGACAGCGCGGCGCGCGCCAAAGCCAACGTTGTCATTCCCGAGAGTTTCGTAAAGCGTCCCTCGGATGAAAATCTCGCGACGGTGGACATCGAGCGCGCCTTTCTGGAGGCCAATCCCCGGCTGCGGCCGGGGATGCTGAGCGTCGGCTGTCAGCGCGGCGTGCTGGAGGAGGTGCGCATTTGCCTCACCAAGGATTTGCGCGACTTCCGCGCCTGTCCCGAGGTGGCGCGACGCGGTTGCCGCTCGCGCGAGATCCGCGTTCCCGCGCCCTATTGATCGTGATCAAGGAATGAATTACCGCCACGGCTTTCACGCCGGCAATTTCGCCGACGTGCTCAAACATGCGCTTTTGGCGCGTCTTTTGAGTCACTTCATGCGCAAAAATGCGCGTTTTCGCGTGCTCGACACCCATGCCGGCGAGGGCGCCTACGACCTCTTTGGCGAGGAGGCCGAGCGCACGGGAGAGTGGCGCGGCGGCGTCGGGAGGCTGGCCGATCTCTCCGGCGCCGCGCCTGAAGTGCGTGATTTGCTCGCGCCTTATATCGACGCTTTAGGACCTTTTGTTGACGGGCGTCCAAGGCTTTATCCCGGCTCGCCGCTGTTGGCGCAAGGATTTTTGCGCGAGCAGGATCGCGCCATTTTCTGCGAGCTGCGCGAGGACGCCTTCGCCGCGCTGCGGCGGCGGTTCGCCCGCGACAAGCGCATAAAGACAATAAATCTCGACGGTTACACCGCCGCCGGCGCCTTCGTGCCGCCGATCGAGCGGCGCGGCCTCGTGTTGATCGACCCGCCGTTCGAGCAACCAAACGAATTTCAGGCGATGTTCGCGGCGTTTCGCGCGGCATATCGCAAATGGCCGACCGGCGTTTATGTATTATGGCATCCGGTCAAGGATTTAACGCAGACGAAAAG
>JBAWEN010000105.1:0-1960 GCA_049591215.1 Methylocystis sp.
CATGTCTCCTACGCGCCGCTGCGAAAACTGGTGCAGCCCTATATCCTGCGTCGCCTCAAGACCGACAAGAGCATTATCGCCGACCTTCCCGACAAGACCGAGGTCAAGGCCTTCTGCCATCTGTCTCGCAAACAGGCGGTGCTCTACCAGGCCGCCGTCGACGAACTGGAGCAAAGGCTGAAAGAGACCGGCGACGGGATCGCCCGGCGCGGACTAGTGCTCGCCTTCCTCATGCGCCTCAAGCAGATTTGCAATCACCCCACGCAATGGCTGGGCGACGGCGCTTACGACGAGGACGATAGCGGCAAATTCGCGCGCCTGCGCGAAATCGCCGAGACCATCGCCAGCCGTCAGGAAAAACTGCTGGTGTTCACCCAGTTCAAGGAAATCATCGCGCCGCTCGAACGGCTGCTGCGCGCGGCGTTCGGGCGCCCCGGCCTCGTTCTCCACGGCGAAACCCCGGTGGCCAAGCGCAAGGAACTCGTGAAAAAATTCCAGGAGGACGAGCGCACGCCATTCTTTGTCCTGTCGATCAAGGCGGGCGGCGCCGGGCTCAATCTCACCAGCGCCTCTCATGTCGTGCATTTCGATCGCTGGTGGAACCCGGCGGTGGAGAATCAGGCGACGGACCGCGCTTTTCGCATCGGGCAAAAGCGCAACGTCCTCGTGCACAAATTCGTTTGCCGGGGTACAATCGAGGATAAAATCGACCAGTTGATCGAGTCGAAACGGAAATTGGCCGAGGATTTTTTTAGCGCTGGCGGGGAAATCAATCTGACGGAAATGAGCGACCGCGAGTTGTTGTCGCTGGTCGCTCTCGATCTGGACGCAGCCATGAAGGAAGGCGCGACGGCATGAGCTATTATGGCTTTCGTCCCTATGTTCCGGTCGCCCAGCGGCGGCTCCAAGCCCTCCGCGAAATGGAGAAGTTAAAGAAGAAGGGCCAGACCATCTCGCCGGTGGCGATCAACGGCCGCAAAATCGCCGAAAGCTTCTGGGGCAAGGCGTGGTGCGACACTCTGGAGCGTTATTCCGATTACGCGAACCGCCTGCCGCGCGGGCGCACCTATGTGCGCAACGGCTCCGTCGTCGATCTCCAGATCGAACGCGGGTTGGTCCGGGCGATGGTCAGCGGCTCAAGCATTTACAAGGTGAAGATCGATATCGGCGCGATTTCGCAGCAGCGCTGGCGGGCGATCGTCAAGGATTGCGCGGGCTCTATCGGCTCGCTGGTCGAATTATTGTCCGGCAAACTCTCGAAGAACGTGATGGAGCGCGTCTGCCGCGAAGGCGACGGTCTGTTTCCGGCTCCGACTGAAATCAAAATGTCCTGTTCCTGTCCGGATTGGGCGGGCATGTGCAAGCATGTGGCGGCGACCCTCTATGGCGCGGGCGCGCGGCTCGACGCCGCGCCCGATCTCCTATTCACCCTGCGCGGCGTCGATCGCACGAAGCTCATCGCCGCGGCAGGCGCTGAGCTGCCTATGACGCGAACCGGCGGCGCGCGGGAACGCATTCTCGCCGATGACGACGTCGCCGCGCTGTTTGGCGTCGACATGGCGCCAGCGCCCATGGCGGCGAAAGACAAAGCCGGGGATGCGAAAAGCCAAGCGAAATCGGCCAAGACAGCTCCGGCGGTCGAGGAGGCTCAAGCGCCGGCGCCAAAGACGCGAAAGAAACCCGGGGCCAAGCGCGCTTCGAGCGTTGTTCCGACCGCGGCGCCCAAACAGCGCCAAAAAAGCGGCGCCGCGAAAGCCTCTGGCGCTCGAACACCTCCGGAAAAGCCGAAACCGCCGAAGGCCGCCAGCGCGAAGGCGCTCCAGACGCCGGAGAAAGCGGTCGCTCCAGTGGAAACGCCGCAGCCCCGCAAAGACGCCAAAATCTTCGGCCAAGGCCGCGCGAGGGCGGCAAAATGGATCAAGCCTCGCCCAGGAAAAAGCCGCCGAGGAGCGGCCTGGTG
>JBAWEN010000106.1:0-4967 GCA_049591215.1 Methylocystis sp.
GAGGCGCAGACGAGCGCGGCTCTGAAATTTGGCGCGCCGGCGCCCTTTTCCTTCGTGGCATTACAAGAGGAGGCGCGGCGGCTGATCAAGGAGCCCTATCGGCCGCCGGCGGTCCCGGATCCGCAAATCACCAGCAAGATCGATTACGAAGCCTGGGGCAAAATCACCTATAACACCGATTACGCGCTCTATGCCGTGGACAAGGAGCGTTTTCCGGTCGAGTTCTTCCATCTCGGCATGTTCTTCAAAAAGGCCGTGCGCGTTCATAAAGTGGACGGCGGCGAGGCGCGCGAGATTCTCTACGATCCCGCCTACTTCAACATGCCCGATGACTCGATCGCGCATCAGCTCTCGCCCGGCGCGGGGTTCGCGGGCTTTCGCTTGCAGGAGTCCAAAAGCGGCCAACTGGACTGGAAAAAGAACGACTGGGTGGCGTTTCTCGGAGCCTCCTATTTTCGCGCCATCGGCGAATTGCGCCAATACGGCATGTCGGCGCGAGGAATAGCGCTCGACACCTGGGTGGCGGATCGCTCCGAGGAGTTTCCCGACTTTTCGCACGTCTATATCGGTCCAGAGACCGAGGACGGCGTCGTGCTGCACGCGCTGCTCGAAGGCCCGCATATCGTCGGCGCTTATCGCTTCCTGATGACGCGCGGCAAGGGCGTCGTCATGGACATAGACTGCAAGCTGTTTTTGCGCGGCGATTTCGTGCGCTTCGGCATAGCGCCGCTGACTTCGATGTATTGGTTCTCGGAAACCAGGAAGCCGACGGCGGTCGACTGGCGCCCCGAGGTTCACGACTCCGATGGATTGTCGATGTGGACCGGCGCCGGCGAGCGGCTATGGCGCCCGCTCAACAATCCGCGGCGCGTAATGGCCTCGGCCTTTGGCGACAATAATCCCAAGGGCTTCGGGCTGATGCAGCGCGACCGAAATTATGACCATTATCTCGATAATGTGTTCTACGACCGTCGTCCGAGCGTCTGGATCGAGCCGAAGAGCGACTGGGGCAAGGGCGCGATTCAACTGATCGAGATCCCGACCGACGACGAGATTCACGACAATATCGTGGTGGCCTGGGTCCCCGAGAAGCCCGCCGTTCCCGGTGCCGAGTTCGATTTCTCCTACCGCCTGCATTGGTTGGCCGACGAGCCTTATCCGACGCCGCTCGCGCGTTGCGTCGCGACAAGGCTCGGCAATGGCGGCCAGCCCGGCAAGCCGCGCCCCACGGGCGTGCGCAAATTCATGGTCGAGTTTTTGGGCGGGCCGCTGGAAAAGCTGCCATTCGGCGTCAAGCCGGAGCCGGTCCTTTGGGCCTCGCGCGGGACGTTCTCCTATATCTTCACCGAGGCCGTGTTCGATGGCGTGGCCGGCCATTGGCGCGCGCAATTTGATCTGACCGTCGAGGGGCCGGACCCGGTGGAGATGCGGCTGTTCTTGAAGAACGGCGACGCCGTGCTATCGGAAAACTGGCTATATCAATATCATCCGTTTTGAGCGTGAGCGCGATTCCGCTGGTCACTCAATCTCGACATCGCGGCTTTCCACATTTTTCGCGCCTCGAAGCGTGAAGTGCCACCATTCGCGCGGGTAATTATCGAAGCCATGGCGCCGCATCAGCGCGACGAGCTTCGCGCGGTTGAGCCGAGCCACGCCGCGCTTTAACGCGCCGGTCCAGGAGCGCCTGTCGAAAAAATCGAACGGCGTTCCAAAGTCCCAACCCTTCACGCCGAGATCGACCGCCAGCCCGGTCGAATGGCCGGATTTTTCCGCGATATAGCCTTGAGCGAAAAGCTCGCGCTTTTCGACATTGGGGTAATAGGCGGGCTTAGTCTTTTCGTCGTCGTTTTTTGACCAGTCGACGAAAGCGGCGACCGCGCGCCTGGGGCGATAGCAGTCGTAAACGACAAGATCGAAGCCTTTGGCGCGCGCTTCGGTCTGCGCCGCCGCGAGCGCCCGCGCCGCGTCGACGCGCAACCAGCATTGCGCGGCGCGATAGCCCGGGACAGGCGCGCCGGTGAAATTATTGGAGCCCGCGTAACGCATCTCTTGCGCGACGCCCGGCGCTATATCCGAAAGACGAGCGAAGCCGGGCGTCGGCTCTCCCGCGAGCGCCGGCGTGGCCAGGGCGGCGAGCGCCGCGACGCCGCATGCGCGCGCAACATCGCGAAGGCGATATGAGCCCCGTCGGTCCGCCGTGTGCGCCAGCGCACGCCGTGACGGCGCCGCGTCGATTATCTTACGAGGCATTCCAACCCCTCGATTGGAGGACGCCATGCTGACCGACAAAATTACTCTCCGCGATGATGCCTCGATATTCGTGCCGCGCAATGTCCGCGACATGCGCGAGAACGCCATTGGAGTAATTGGCAACGGCTGCGTCGTGCAAGTGCTGCAAGATGGCGCCGATGACGGCGGCAGACCATGGTCCTTCGTGGCGACTCTCGACGGACACCCGGTTGGTTGGGTCTATCGCGAACTCATCAGCTACAACTGACGGTGGCGGAGCAGGGAAGGCCCGCGCTCATCCCTTGGGCGCGACGCTGGCCGCCGTCTGGCCGAACAGAATCCGGCGTTCTTCGTCCGTAAAGCCGCTGCGCTCGCGCTGCAAATGCGCGCCGGCGGCATAGGCGCGCCGCACCGCCGGACGGGTGGCGATCGCCTCGAACCAGCGTTCGACATTAGGAAAATCCCTCAGATTTTGGCCCTGCTCCTCATGCGGCACGATCCAGGGATAGGCGGCCATGTCGGCGATCGAATATTCGCCGGCCAGGAACGGCTCGCGCGCCAACCGACGGTCGAGAACGCCATAGAGCCTGTTGGTCTCTTTGACATAGCGGTCTATCGCGTAAGGAATTTTCTGCGGCGCGTAGCGTCCGAAATGGTGGTTCTGGCCGGCCATCGGCCCAAGTCCCCCGACCTGCCAGAATAGCCACTCCAGCACGCGGCCGCGGCCGCGCGTATCCTCGGGCAAGAATTTTCCAGTCTTTTCCGCCAAATAAACAAGTATCGCGCCCGATTCGAAGACCGAAAGCGGCTCGCCGCCATCCTCCGGCGCGTCGTCGACGATGGCCGGCATCCGATTATTCGGAGAAATCGCCAAAAATTCCGGACGGAACTGCTCGCCTGTGCCGATATTGACTGGAGAAATACGATAGGGAACGCCCGCTTCCTCCAGGAAGATCGTTATTTTATGGCCATTGGGCGTCGGCCAATAAAAAAGCGTGATCATGTCCACTCCTTATCCCTGGCGGGACAAATAGGCGCTTTGGCGGGTCGCGCCACCCGCGTGTTCCGCGCGCTCGACATTGGCGCGCCGATATAGGAACTTTTACATAGTCGCTAAAAAACCACGACGGGAGCCAAAGGCCATGATTCTTCGCGGCGCGAAAGTTTTTCTTGTCGGCGGCGTGGGCGTGCTGGCGTTGCTGATCGGCCTCGACAATATTTTCGATTACGAAACCAATTTCGCGGCGGTGCGGCATATTTTGTCGATGGACACGATCCCGCCCGCTTCGCCCTTGCTCTGGCGCGCCATTCACAATGAAGCGGCGCACCATTTGGGCTATGCCTTCATTATCGCGACCGAACTGTGCGCCGGCGCGCTGTGTCTCGCCGGCGCGGCCTCGCTGGCGCGGGCGTGGAAAGAAAATGGGCGCGCCTTCAACGAGGCCAAGGGCGTCGCGATATTGGGGCTCGTCATCGCGTTGTCGTTGTATTTCGTGGGATTCACGGTCATCGGCGGAGAATGGTTTCAGATGTGGCGTTCGGACGGCTGGAACATGCAGGAGCCGGCCTTCCGCTTTGTCGGCGCGGTGGGAATCGTGTTGCTGTTCCTGACGCAAGGCGACGAGGATCTTCCGGGCGGCGAATAGTCGCGTTTTGGCGCGAATCGGATCCGCCTCTCGCGGGGCGAACATGTCGGTTCTTCGCGCGCGCAGCAATTTTTCCAGTTCCCGAAATGTGGCGGTTCGTCGCGCGACAAGACGGAAAAAATTGATATATGATGCCGCAACACGCATCCAAGTGAGCCGGGCGGCGACTGAGGCGCTCATCGAGAGAGCGACAACAGCCGAGGACGCGGAACCAACGAAACGAGCCGCCCGTCGCGGCGAACAAAACGGTCGCGACTGACCAACGAAAAGAAAGAATGGGGAGTTCGAAAATGAATATCAGATTTCTCGTCGTCGCGGTGATGGCGACTTTCGGCGTGACGAGCGAGGCCTACGCCCACGGCGGCGTCAGCATCGATCAAGGCCAGTGCATCATGAAGATCGGGCCGGATACGATGACCTTCACCGGCTATCAGCCGCTCAAATCGCGCGAACAGTTCTGCGACGACATTCCCGACGCTGGCCCCACCATCATCGTGCTCGACGCCCAGCAGGACGAACTGCGCGACATGAATCTGGAAATCCGCATTCTGCGCAATGTCGGGCAAAAGGATGACAGCGAGAACCTTGAGGCCAACACCGAGATTTACGTCGCTCCCAAGAAATACAAGACCGGCACGTTGAATTTCGAATATAACTTCGCCAAGAACGGCAATTTCATCGGTCTGGTGAAAGCCAGCAGCGACGATGGCACGAAGGAATATGTCTCGCGCTTTCCTTTCGCGGTCGGCCAAACCGCGAGCAAGGACCTTCTCACCGGCTTGGTCCTTGGCGCGGCCGGCCTCGTCGCCTTCGGCCTGTATTACAAGCACGCCTTCATCGACAAGAAGAAGCCCCAACCGCCCAAGGCGTGATTTGCGGCGTTCAATCCATTTCGACAATACGACCGTCGCGTAAAGTCACGCGGCGGTCCATTTGATCAGCGAGTTCGAGATTATGCGTCGCGACCAGCGCCGCGAGACCGCTGGCGCGGGACAGCGTCATAAGCGTCTCGAACACATGCTCCGCCGTGCGTGGATCGAGATTGCCCGTGGGTTCGTCAGCGAACAGCAGCGCCGGCGCGTTGGCCACCGC
>JBAWEN010000107.1:0-2860 GCA_049591215.1 Methylocystis sp.
GACGGCGGCCGGTAAGATGCCGCTCCAGGCGGCCAAGATGATCTTCCCAGCTTTCATCCTCGCGACAAACAAGCTCGGGGAATGTGAGCTGATGAACGATATAGGCGAGATAAGTCGCGAAACTCCCGCGCGTCAGCCCTTTCACATTTTCAAAGATGAAGGCCTTGGGTTTCGTTTCGCGCACGACGCGCACCGCCTGGGGCCACATATCGCGGGCGTCGCCGTGGGCGCGATGCTTGCCGCCAAGCGAAAAAGGTTGGCAGGGCGGCCCGCCGGTGACCAACTCGATTTTCCCCGCTAAGTCGCGAAAATCCAAGTCGCGAACGTCGCCCTCGAACGGTTCCGGCCAATTCGCCACGATGGGCGTCCGGCGCCTTCTGTTCTCGCGAATCGTGTCGCAGCACCAGCGGTCCCATTCGACGATTCGGGCCGGGGAAAAGCCGGCCATGCTCACGCCGAGCCCGAGACCGCCGGCTCCCGCGAAAAGTTCGATTACGCGCATGGCGCCTCCAAAAAAGTCCGCAATGTGTTCTGCAAGTGTTCCTTGTCGCGCAATTCGCATTCCCAGACAACGAGAATTCTCCAGCTGAGCGCTTCGAGCGCCGCATGATCGCGCAAATCACGTAGGCGGTTGCCCGTGAGCTTAGGCTCCCAAAAGTCAAGGCGCGACTTTGGCATGCGGGCCAGGTGGCAGCGAGGATCGGGATGACGGTGCCAGAAGCAGCCATGCACGAAAATAACGGCGTGAAAGCGAGGAAAAACAAGGTCGGGCGTGCCCGGGAGATCTTTTCGATGAAGACGGAAGCGAAAGCCCATCTCATGGACCAGCCTCCGGACCAAGAGTTCCGGGGCCGTGTTCTTGCCGCGAACCCGTCGCATCCGTTCACTGCGATCAATCGGTGAGAGCGTGTCGCCCATGTTGATCCCGATCGTTCATCGCGGCCCCAGTTCCTTCGCCCGCGCTAGTGCGATAAACAAGATGACGACGCGCCGCGCGTGGATCGGCGAGTAGTTTGATCCATGGCGGTCGTCGCTCGCGGCAAATCAATTTCTCAAGGCGTTTCGCCTGTCGCGCGGCGGATTAGGGCCAGGGCCTCGTCGGAGTCCCAGGCGGCGGGGCCCGAGAGCTGGCCGAGCGCGCAGCCCGCGGAATCGACCAGATAGGTCGTCGGAAGGCCCATGAGTTCGCCGCCTTGTTTCAGGCGAAAGAAAATGTCAGCCTTGGGATCCGCGTAAAATTTGAGGTTCTTGACGCCGATTTCGTCAAGGAACGCCTTTGGCCGCTCCAGCCGCGTGGTGTCGACATTGATCGCGACGACCTCGAACTTGTCCGATCCCGCGGCTTGTTGCAGCCGGTCGAGAGCGGGCATTTCGCCACGGCACGGAACGCACCAGGTCGCCCAAACATTGACAAGCAGCGTCTTGCCCTTGAACGCCTCCAGGCTCGTCGGCGCGCCGTCGGGGCCGTTGAAGGCCAGTGCTTGAATCGGCTCGGGCTCCTTGGCGATCGTGAGCGCGGCGAGTTCCCCCTTGGCGAGGCGGGCGAGGGATTGCGCCAGCGGCTTGGAGGCGTCGCAGGCGGCGCTGTGCTCTTTCTTGCCGCCGCGACCGGCCTTAACGTATAGAAATCCAATGCCGGCGATGAGCAACAAAGCGACAAAGGCGAGCGCGCCGCGATTGCGCTGGGGACTTGCGGCCGGCTGTTCGGTCATCGTTCAAGGGTTCCAGAAGATCGGCGTTTCGGAAGGGATCACATGACGAGCAAAATATGGGGCGGCCGCTTTCAGGACGCAACCGCCGCCGTGCTGGAGGCGATCAACGTCTCCATCGACTTCGACAAGAGACTCTGGCCCCAAGACATAGCGGCGTCTCTGGCCCATGTCGCGATGCTCGAACATTGCGGCATTGTCTCCGACGCGGACGCCGCCAAGATTCGAGATGGCTTGTCCCGGATCAAGGCTGAGATCGCGGCAGGGGATTTTGTCTTCTCGCGCAAGCTCGAAGACATTCACATGAATGTCGAATCGCGGCTCGCCGAGCTGATCGGACCCGCCGCCGGAAGATTGCATACGGCCCGCTCGCGCAACGATCAAGTGGCGACCGATTTTCGCCTCTATATCCGCGACGCCATCGACCGGCTCGACGCCCAGCTCGCCGACCTCCAGATCGCGCTGGCGACAAAGGCGCTGGAGGAGGCGGCGACTGTCATGCCGGGCTTCACCCATCTGCAATCGGCGCAGCCCGTGACCTTTGGCCACCACCTTCTCGCTTATGTCGAAATGATTTCGCGAGACCGCGGGCGTTTTCATGACGCGCGGGCGCGCCTCAACGAATCGCCTTTGGGCGCGGCGGCGCTGGCGGGAACCTCCTTTCCGATCGACCGCGAGGACACGGCGAAGGCGCTCGGCTTCGCCCGCCCCACCGCCAATTCGTTGGATAGCGTCTCGGATCGCGACTTCGTGCTGGAGACGCTATCGGCGGCCGCCATTTGCGCGACGCATCTGTCGCGCTTCGCCGAGGAGATCGTGCTGTGGACCACGGTGCAATTCTCCTTCGTCGCGCTCAGCGACAAATTCACCACGGGATCGTCGATCATGCCGCAAAAGCGCAACCCGGACGCGGCGGAGCTGGTGCGCGGCAAGAGTGGGCGCATCATCGGCGGCCTGCAAGCCCTGTTGATCGTCATGAAGGGCCTGCCGCTGGCCTATTCGAAGGACATGCAGGAGGATAAGGAAGGCGCCTTCGACGCGCTCGATTCTCTTGAGCTTTGCATCGCCGCCATCACTGGCATGACCCGGGACATGAGCGCGAACCGCGCCAGAATGCGGGAGGCCGCCGGCGCCGGCTACGCGACCGCGAC
>JBAWEN010000108.1:0-3524 GCA_049591215.1 Methylocystis sp.
GGCCGCGCGCGCGCGACATATTGCAGTCCTGCTGCGACGACGATCTTTCCAACGCGGCCTTCCCTTTCATGACGGCGCGCGAGATTCGGCTCGCCGGAGCCCCGGTGCTGGCGATCCGCGTCACCTATGTTGGCGAACTCGGCTGGGAGCTTCACATTCCCGTCGAATTCGCGGCCGCGGTCCATGATCGGCTGACCGAGGCCGGCGCGCCATCCGGTCTCGCCAACGCCGGTTACCGCGCGATTGAATCGCTGCGTCTGGAAAAGGGCTACCGCGCCTGGGGCGCCGATATCGGACCGGATCACACACCTGACATGGCGGGGCTAGGATGGGCGGTCAAGCTCAAATCCGGCCTGCCGTTTCAAGGGCGCGAGACGCTGGAAAGAGCAGCAGCCGCGCCGCCGTCGCGGCTCCTCGCGGGTTTCGCGGTGGAAAACACAGAAATCACGCTGCTCGGCCGCGAGACGATCTACCGCGACGGCGAGCGCGTTGGTTGGCTAGCCAGCGGCGGCTTCGGCTACTCCGTCGGCAAGCCGCTCGGCTATGGCTATGTGCGCAATCCGGCCGGCGTCGACCGTGCTTTCGTCCTTGGCGGAAATTACGAACTCGACGTGGCCGGAGAACGCGTGCGCGCGAGCGCGTCCCTGGCGCCCTTTTTCGATCCATCGGGCGCTCGTTTCCGCGCCTGAAGGCGGCGTTCACGCGACGCGAAAGGACAGTGTCAATGACCGGCAAGCGCCTGCTCATCGTCGCCCACGCTCCGTCGCCCAACACCGAGCGATTGCGCGATGCGTTGGTCGAGGGGGCGCGGTCGCCGGAGATCGAGGGGGTCGAGGTCACCGCGCTAAGTCCCTTCGCGACGACGCCGGCGGAGGTTCTGTCGACCGACGCGATCATCCTCGGCGCGACCGAGAACCTCGGCTATATGAGCGGCGCGCTGAAAGACTTCTTCGACCGCTGCTATTACCCGTGTCTAGGCCGGACCGAGGGGATGCCCTACACGTTCTACATCCGCGCCGGAAACGACGGTACGGGAGCCAAACGCGGCGTCGAGACGATCGTCACCGGATTGCGCTGGCGCAAAATCCAGGAGCCGCTGATCCTGCGGGGCGCCTGGCGGGAGGAATTCGTCGCGCAGTGCCGGGAGTTGGGAACGCTGATGGCCGCGGGTCTCGAGGCCGGCGTGTTCTGAAGGATGAGCGCGTCCGCCGCCCCGGTCGAGCGGACGGGCAATGTCCGCTCTCGGCACAGCGGCGGCGAAACAGAGCGCGCGAAGTTGAAGGCCGACGCGGGCGGCGAATATTTATGATTGCCTCGAAGGCTCTCCTGTATCGAACCGGTCCGAGGTTCAGCCAAGAGCATGTAGCGCCCGAACTCAAGCGCTCGACCGCGAGGGCGGACCTAAAAAATAAATCGATCGGAAATCAAGCCGGTTTCTACGCGCGTTCGAACAACTGGGAGGAGCACGGAAGAAGCGTGTCGCGATGACCGGAAACGCGACATTTTTGCCGCTTGGTGAGACGTTGGTCCGCCCGACGCTCACGATTCTGATGCTAGACCATCACAGATAGGGCCGGCGCTCTTCGGCGGTCAATTCATTCCACGCCCCATGCACCCACCCAAAACGACCACAAACCTTTGAACTGGCGGAAGGGGTGGGATTCGAACCCACGGTGGAGTTTCCCCCACGGCGGTTTTCAAGACCCTCGCGCATTTTTGCGCCTCTCTTTCTATCCAGTTGATATTGCGTCATTTGCTGCTATCCGGTCTCGCGAAACCGTCGGGACTGTGCCGATTTTTGTGCCGACTCGTTTTTGGCCCGGTCGGCTTCTTCCGGAGTCAAAAACGCGAGGTAAATTTCGGTCGTCTTCACGCTCGTGTGCCCCAAATGCTGCGACAGGGCGTAAATGCTCCAGCCGTCGCGCAATGCTTCCACGGCGAAGAGATGCCGAAGATCGTGAAACCTGAATCGCTGAAATTCAGCGCCTGCCTTCCTCGCCTTGGTCATCACAGTCCGGCGGACGTGGGTAAAGTCGGACGCGGCTTCCTTGAAAGGCGCCCCCCCTTCTCGGCAAAAAATCAGCGGGCTCCCCAGTGTTCTGGGCTGTGCCGAGAAATGTGCCGAGGCCTGTTCGGATAAAGAAATCGTCCGGCGCTTGTTGCCCTTGCCGATCACTTCGAGCGTTCCCGCCTGATCGTCGAACGACCTCCAGGATGCCTGGACCAGTTCGTCCTGTCGGCACCCCGTGAGCCATGCGGCGCGGATGAGCGCGCCAAACCTCTGAGATGAAGCGGCGATGATGGCCTCGATGTCGCTGCTGACGGGAAGCAGAATCGGGTCGCGCCGCTCTTTGAGCAGGCGCCGCTTGGAGAGGGTCGGATTGCCCTCGCGCCAGCCCATGGCCTCCGCATAATCGAGGACGCGGGAAACGGCGGTCAAATCTCTTCGGATGGTCGCGGCCGAAGCGCCCGCTTTGCGGCGCGCTTCCATCAATGCGGCGATGGCCTTGCCGTCAACTCGGTCAATGGAATAGCTCGTTAGGTGCGATTCCACCATCGAAAGGGAAACCGCGTAGCGCGTCTTCGTGTTCGCTCCAAGCTGGTCGGCTGCGTGTTCCGCCCATTCCGTCACAGCCTCGATCCACGGTCGTGTACGCTCTCCATACCGACGCGCTGCGACGATTTCCTCGATGCGCTTATCGCGGAGCTTCCGCGCAGCTTTGACATCGCGCGTTCGTAAGCTTTCGCGATGTTCGACGCCCGCGACGGTGGCTCGCAGCCAATAGACGCCGCCGCGTAGGTAGAGGTTTGATTTAGGCATTCGGCTTCCTTCTCGGCGACGAATTTGTCGAGCTTGTCCCGGTCGAAAGTCCAGAGCCCGCCGATCTTCGCCGAACCCGGCACGGCTCCACGTTGCGCCTGATTTTGAAGCCCGCGTCGCGAGAGTCCCAATATTGCTGCGGCCTCTTTGCAGCGAATTCGCGTCATTATGTCTCGCCCCGTATTCCCGCCTCGAGAGTTTTTCACTTTTGCCGGTCGTTCTCGTTGCGGGGCGTCGTCACGACATTGCATGGCTCGATCTCCGTCTGCTGCAAGAGCTCCGCAAATGCGGTGGTCGGGATTAAGATGCTGCCGCCGACGCGGTGATGCCGAAGCTTCTTTGCGGCGATCAGATTTCGGATGCGGCGTTCCGGCCACCCAATGCGGTTGGCAAGCTGCTTTGGTGATTCCAGTTCGATCTGCACGCTTTCCTCCAGTGCATGTTTGTGCTTATTTCGGTGCAATTCGGCAACATCTGGCGGAAATAAGCACGTATGTGCATATTACGCACGATATTGCCTAATATGCAAGGGGGTGCGCATTGGCGGAAAAAATAGGCGCGCGGCTGATGCAAATTCGAAGGTCGGCGGACCTGACTCAGGCAGAGTTCGCGGAAAAGCTCGGCGTGTCTCCTCGGGCCTATTCGGGCTACGAATTGGATGAGCGCGACCTTCCCGTCCCCATCGTCGTGAAACTGCATGAAT
>JBAWEN010000109.1:0-15248 GCA_049591215.1 Methylocystis sp.
ACCACCGACCACATCACCGGCTTCGAGCCGCGATACAGCAGCCCGTTCGCCGCGAATTTCATGAGCTCAGTGGCGATCCGCGCCTCGGCCTCGAAGGCCATGGTCGAATAGGGACGCTCCCACTCTCCGGCGACGCCGAGACGCTTGAACTCCTCGCGCTGCACCGAAAGCCATTTTTCGGCATAGGCGCGGCATTCCCTGCGGAAGGCGATCATCGCGGCGGGATCGGAAAAATCCGGTTTTTTGAGCCCCTTGGCGCGGTAATTCTCCTCCTCGATCTTCCATTCGATCGGCAGGCCGTGGCAGTCCCAGCCCGGCACATAGGCGCAGTCCTTGCCCAGCATCCGCTGGCTGCGGGTTACAACGTCCTTAAGGATTTTATTCAGCGCGTGGCCGATGTGGATATTGCCGTTGGCGTAGGGCGGCCCGTCGTGCAGCACGAATTTCGGTCGTCCGGCGGCCACCTCGCGCAGCTTCCGGGTCAGTTCGATTTCCTCCCAGCGCGCGAGGATTTTGGGCTCGGCCTGGGGCAGGCCCGCGCGCATCGGAAAATCCGTCACGGGTAGATAGAGAGTCGCCGAATAGTCGGCCGGCGTCTTGGGGGAGTCGTTCATCTGTGAAACCAAGCTATTTTCGCGCGCGGCGGGGCCGTCTGGGGCGCATGGCTGGAAGAGCGGGCGAGGAGGCGCCGTGGCGGCGCGAAAACCCGGACCCCGCGCGAGCGTTTAGCTGCGAGCGCGGGCCGGGCCAGTAATTCGTATGGAGGCGCGGAACGTCATCCCTCAGCCTTAGCAGGCCGGGATTAGGACGAAAAGAGGGATATTCGCGCTCCGCTCAGCGCAGCCGCCGGAAAGGGTTGCCCAAAAGACCCGATAGGGCCGCCCCCGCCGCGAGCAAGCCGACGACAGGCAAGAGGAACAGCAGCGCGCCGCTCAGGAAAATAAACCCACACAGCAGCGCCACGCCGACCGCCAGGGCGAGCAACACGCTGGCGAAAGGGCCGAGCTTTACGATTTTGATCGTTCCATAACCGGTCGAATGGGAAAACCGCCCCGAGGAAGATTGCTCATCCTCTGGAGGCAGAATTTCGACGCGGCCCCTCGGGCTCTCCACCTGGTCCGGGTTATCCTCGGTCATCACATTTCTCCGCGGCGCACGCCGCCCCTGCGATATATATGCATTAAATTCGGCTGGGCAACGAGCGGCGAAGATCGCGGACCGCCCGCCCGGCGGCGTTATCGCCGCGCCAAAGTCTCGCGCGCGGCGGCGGCGTCCGCGCTCATTTGCGCGATCAGCGCGTCGAGAGAACCGAATTTCTCCTCGCCGCGAAGAAAGCCGTGAAAGGCGACTTCGACCATCTCGCCATAAAGATCGCCGGAAAAGTCGAACACGAAGACTTCGAGCAAAGGCGGGCCATTATCGAAGGTCGGGCGGCGACCAAAGCTCGCGACCCCGTCATGCACGACGCCGCGCGCGTCCAGCGTCACCGCGTAAACGCCGTGGCGCAGTCGATTGGACGGGTCGAGCTCGATATTGGCGGTCGGGAAACCTAGGTCGCGCCCCCGCTTTTCCCCATGGATAACCTTGCCCTCGATGAAATAGGGGCGTCCAAGCAGGCTGTTGGCGAGCGCCACGTCGCCGCGCTCCAGGGCCTCGCGCGTCGCGGTGGAGGAGACGGCGTCGAGACTGCCGGCCTCGTCCTTGACGATCCGCTCGACGATTTCGACCTCAAAGCCAAGCCGGGCGCCCTCGGCCCGCAGAAAATCGGCGTCGCCCTGGCGCGCGGCGCCAAAGCGGAAATCATAGCCGGCCACGACCGCCGAAACGCCGAGCCGCCGCGCCAATATGCCGCCAGTGAAATCCGCCGCCGTCAGCGCCGCGAAACGAGCGTCGAAAGTGAGCGTTATCATGCCGTTAAGGCCAAGGCGGGCTAACAAAGCGGCCTTGGCGGCGGGCGGCGTGAGGCGGAAGATCACCGAACGGCCGGCGAAAAAATCGGAAGGGTGCGGCTCGAACGTCAGCACGGCGCAGGGCTTTCGCAAGGCGCGCGCTAGCGCCTGGGCTCTGGCGATGACGCCCCTATGGCCGCGGTGCAGTCCGTCGAAATTGCCCAGCGCCACGACGGCGCCCGCGAGTCCGGGCGGCGGAGCGGCGGGGTCGCGGGCGTCGATGAAGGGATGCGCGGCGTCAGGCAAGGCTGCTTCCGGGAAAAGGCGGCGAGAAACATGCTCGAGGAAGCGCCGTCCCGTCCTGCGTCAGGCCGAGGCGGCGGCTGTGCGAATGGCCTGCTCGCGGCTCGGCACCATCACCATGGCCTCGCCGTCGAGCACAACCTTGCCGTCGACGAGGCATTCGCATTTCAGTTTGGCGCGGCGGCCCTTCTCGACCAATTCGACCACCTCGACGATGACGTTGATCACGTCGCCGATTTTAACGGGAGCGCGAAAATTCAGCGTTTGCGAGAGATAGACCGCGCCCGGCCCCGGCAGATACATGCCGATCACGGTCGAAATCAACGAGGCCGTATAAAGGCCATGCACGATGCGCTCGCCAAAACGCGTCTTGCTCGCGAAGTGATCGGAGAGGTGAATGGGATTGCGATCGCCGGAAAGATCGGCGAAGGCGATCACATCGTCGTCCATCACGGCCTTCAGCAAGGTCTCGCGCATGCCGACGCTCAGATCTTCGAAATAATAGATTTTGAACGGCGTGGACATGGACTTCACCGGGGGGTTCGATCGGGACGGGCGCTTTTTCGCGTTTCCTTATTACCACACAACTTCGCGAGCCAAAGCAACGGGTTTGGTTTTTGCGCGCGCGAGCAACCGCGCCAGCGCGCGGCGGTCGAGTTCCTCGCCCTGCCGATAGAGCTCCTCGCGATGCACGCCCCGCGTAATGAACAGGCAATCGAGACCCGCCGCGCCGGCGCCGCGAAGGTCCGTATCGGCCCCATCTCCGATCGCCAGCACGCGCCGGCGCGGCGTCGGCGCGCGTTTTAGCTCGTCGATGCGCGCCAAGGCGGCATCGTAGATCGGCGCATGGGGCTTGCCGAACATTCTCACGTCGCCGCCAAGGTCGGCGTAACGCCGCGCCAGCGCGCCGGCGCACCAATAAAGCCGGTCGCCGACTTCGACCACGATGTCGGGGTTGGCGCAGAGCATCACGAGATCGCGCCGACGCAACTCTTCGAGTCGCGAATCGTAATCTTCCGGCGTCTCGTGGTCCTCGTCGATCAATCCCGTGCAGACGACGTAGTCGGCGTCGCGCGGACCTACCAGCCGAATCGGCGCGCCAAGCAGGCGTCCCGCGGCCTCGAACAGACCCATATCGCGCTTTGGCCCGAGATGATGGCAGGCCGCGCCATTACGCGCCACGATTTCGCGCAACGTCAATTCGCCCGCCGAGACCAGATCGTCGTAGCAATCGTCGGGGAGCCCAAGGCTTTCGAGCTGGCCCCGCACCTCCTCGCTGGGGCGCGAGGCGTTGGTGATCAGCACCGCCGTCCCGCCGCGCGCGCGATAGGCCCGCAGCGCATCGGCCGCCGCCGTGAAATGGCTGGCGCCGTCGATTAGCACGCCCCAAACGTCGCAGAGTATGGCGTCATAGTTTTGGGCGAGCGCCGACAGGCCCGCCACCACCGGAATATCTTCCGCGCGGGCCTGCCACTCCACCGCAACGGGCGCGCTCAAAATCTCGCGCCTTCGATCACGGCGGCGTGAGTGGCGCCAGCGACTGGCGCGAAAACATCCTTCGCCTCGTCGAGCGCCATCAGACGTCCGTCCATGACCCCGAAATAGGCTCCATGCAGTTGCAGATAGTGACGCGTTTCCAGCGTGCGTATCCAGGGGAAGCTGCGCAAGTTCAGCAATCCCTGCTTGATCGCCTCGAATTCCAGCCGTTCGGTGTAGGCGCGGTCCAGCGTCTTGGGGCGCGGGCCCGCGCGTTCGGCGGCCGGACGCAGCAGTTGAATCCACCGGCCGATGAAATCGCCCTCCGACAGAGGCGGCGTGTCGGGATCGGCGAGGCTCTCGGCGAAAGCGGCCACGCCGCCGCATTGCGCGTGTCCGAGCACGACGATGTGCCGCACCTTGAGCGCCATGACGGCGTATTCGAGCGCCGCCGACGCGCCGTGATAGTGGTCGTCCGGCTCGTAGGGCGGGATCAGATTCGCGACGTTGCGCAGCACGAATAATTCCCCGGGGCCGGCGTCGAAGATGGCCTCCGGCGAGACCCGGGAATCACAGCAGCCGATAATCATCGTCCGAGGGCGCTGACCTTTTTCGGCGAGTTCGCGAAACCGATCGTGCTCGCTTGGGAAGCGGCCGGTCAGGAAGGTCTGATAGCCCTCGACGAGATGGCTTGGAAATTCATGGGAGGGCGAAGCAGCGCCGATGGCGTCGATCATTGTCTATCCTCGAAGGGCCGGCCGCGTCGAAGGTCGCGCGGTTGGACCGTGCGGAACGCCGCCCCCCCGCGGTCGCCGTGCTATTGTCGCGGCGGCGACCGCTCCCTTATTGTGGGGGCGACGCCGGCAGGCAAGCAAAGAATCCCGCGGCCCGGCGCGAGGATAATTCACAACAATGGGAGACACCATGATTTCGACGCTGAAGCGCAGCGTGCTGGCGATGCCCGGGTCCAACGCGCGGGCGCTTGAAAAGGGCAAGACGCTGAAAGCCGACGTGCTGATGTTCGAGCTCGAGGACGGCGTCGCCGAAAACGCCAAGGTTCTGGCGCGCGAGCAAGTGGCGGCCGCGGTGAAGGGCGGGGGCTATGGCGAGCGTCGACTCGCGGTGCGCGTCAATGTGCGCGGATCGGAGTGGTATAAAGGCGATATCGCGGCCATCTCCGCCGCCGCTCCGGACGCCATTGTCATCCCGAAGGTTAACTCCCGCGAGGATGTGCTGAAGGCCGCCGCCGATCTGATCGCCGCCGGCGCTCCGGCGAAAACCCGGCTCTGGGCCATGATCGAGACGCCGCGCGCGATCCTCGACATTGAGAAGATCGCCAGCGCGGCCGATGATTCGGCCTCGCGCCTCGAGGTTCTGGTGCTGGGCCCAAACGACATCGCCAAGTCGACACGGGCGAGGCTGACGCCGGGCCGACCGGCGCTGCTGTCCTGGCTGTCGGCCGGCGTCCTCGCCGCGCGGGTTCACGGAATCGAAATAATCGACGGAATTTATAATGATTTCAATGATGAGGCTGGCCTGCGCCGGGAGGCGGAGCAAGGCCGCGATCTCGGCATGGACGGCAAAATGCTGATCCATCCTACGCAAATTGGTCCGGTGAACGAGATTTTCGCGCCCGGTGACGCCGAGGTCGCCTTCGCCAGAAAAATTCTGGCTATCTTCGACGCGCCCGAAAACGCCGACAAGGGCGTCGTCCAGATCGACGGCCAGATGGTCGAGCGTCTGCATCTTGACGTGGCGCGGCGGACGCTGGCGCTGATGGAGGCGGCGGCGCGAGAATAGAGCGCCCTCGGCAAAACTGGACGACTCGGAAAGCACGACAAAATAGAACAATCTAGAGTCTTATCGATTCAATCCAAACCGAAAAGACTCTAACCGGAGCATCGGCGACCGAAGTCGAGAGATTGTTTTTTGGCCTGTTTCGCCGGCGCCCTTGCTCGTCTATAAGAAGCGCAGGCGAGGAATCGAGAATGATGGAAAACCAACACGACACGCCGGATGAGCCGCGAGGCGCCGGCGGCCCCGAGAGCCGCGAGCATGTCGCCAAGGACGAGGGAGCCTTTGACTCTCAAGAGCGGGATCACGCGCTCTTCGCCCATGAACCAGAATCGCATGAGACCGAAACCGTCGCGCCCGAGACCTCGCTAGAGACGGCGGCTGAGCCAGGGCTGGAGCCCGCGGTCGCGCCGCCCGCTCGAAAATCGGGCGGCTATTGGCAAAAATTCACCTTGCTGCTGGCCATTCTCGGTTTGCTCGCGATAGGCGGCGGTATCGCGGCCATCAAATTCAAAGACAAGGACGAGAGGCTGCGCGCGATAAGCGACGCGATCGACGCCGCCGCCAAGAATCCCGAGAACTTTGCCTCCTCCGTCGAGACCAAGCTCGCGGAGTTGTGGGCTTCCGCTTCGTCGAAGGTGGAGGGTGATCGCAAGTCGAAACCGCGCCAAACCGCCGCGAATGAACCCGCGCCCGCGTCAAAACCCGCCGCCGAGCCGAGCCCGCTCCCCGCTGTCGAGACGCCGCGTTCAACCCCAACGCCAGGCTGGGCCGCTCCTCGGGAGCCGAAGCCAGCGCCAGCCGCGAAAGACGAACAGCCGGCGTCCGTCGCCCCGCCCACGCCCGCTTCCTCCGTCCAGGCCGAGGACAGCGCTCGGATCGCGGCGCTGGCCAAAAGAATCGAACAATTGGAAACGACGGCCCGCGAGGCGCTTGAGACCGCCCGGGAGGCTCAGCGAACCGCCAAGCCAGCCGAAATGGGCGAAAAGACCGCGACGCCGACCGCGGACGAGGGCACGTATCTCAACGCGCTGGAAGGCCGTATCGACGAACTCGCCGACGAGATTCGCAAGGTGCGCGAACAACTCGATCAACCCAAGAGCGAGACGCGCGTCGCGCCTGACGCCGCCGAGGCCGCCGCCTCGACCCAGGTGAAAGCGATAACCGCCGCCGAAACCCTGGGGCTCGCGCAATCGCTGGTGCATTCGCTCGAGCGAGGCCGCCCCTTCGCGGCCGAACAGGCGGCGCTGGCCGAACGCGGCGTCGATCCCCAGTTGCTCGCCGCATTGGCGCCGGTCGCCGAACAGGGCGCGCCGACGGCGGCGCGGCTGCTGGCTTCGTTCGCGCCGGTCGCGAAACGTCTGCGCGCGCTGGAAGACGCGCCAGCGGCTGGCGGATCGCTGACCGATCAGTTGTTGCACGACGCGGGCAAACTCGTGCGCGTTCGCCCGGCCGGCGAGCGGGCGAACGCTTCCATCTCCGAACTTGTCGCGCGGATCGAGACGACGCTCGCCCATGACGATCTGGATGGAGCAAGCGAGGCTTTCGCGAAATTGCCGGAAAACGCCCGGTCCGAGGCCAAGGCCTTCGGCGAGGCGCTTAACCAACGGCGCGAAGCGGAGCAGGCCGCGACGTCCCTCTTGGCGAACGCCCTCGCGGGGCTCGCTCATCTCAAGAATTAGACGGGAATCGCTCGATCATGTGGTTCATCCTCCTCTTTCTCGTCGCGCTCGCCGTGGTCGCCTATGGGCTCGAATGGATCATCGACCAACCGGGCTCGCTGACGCTGGACTGGGGCCAGTTCCACGTCGACACTTCCATTCCAGTGGCGGTCGGCGGGTTGGTTCTCATCGTCGCGGCTTTGATGCTGCTTTGGGCGCTTCTATCCTCGGTGTTCGGGCTGCCATGGAGGCTTCGCGAGCTTTCGGTCGGACGGCGGCGCGAAAAAGGTTTCAAGGCTTTGTCGCGCGGCATGATCGCGGTCGGAGCCGGCGATTCAAAGGCCGCTCGCCAGGCGGCCCAGGATGCCGAGAAACACCTGCCGGGCGAACCCTTGGCCCAATATCTCAAGGCTCAGGCGGCGCAACTCGAGGGCGATCGCGGCAAGGCCGAGGCCGCTTTCCACAAAATGACGCTCTTTCCCGACACCAAATTGCTCGGTTTGCGCGGCCTGCACATCGAGGCGCGCAGACGCGACGACGCCGAAGCCGCGCATCATTTCGCCAAGGCCGCGCATGATATCGCGCCGCTGCCCTGGGCCGGTTCGGCCGTGTTGGAGCACTACACGGCGCAGGGCGAGTGGGAAAAAGCCCGCGCGGCCATAGAGGAGAGCTTTAGAGCCAAGGCAATCGATCTTCCCACCGCGCAGCGGTTGCGCGCGGTGATCGAAACGGCGATGGCGACGGAAAAGCAAATCGAGAGTCCGCAAGAGGCGCTGCATCTGTCGCGCTTGGCGCTCAAGCGGCGTCCCGGCTTCACGCCCGCCGCCGTCATCGCCGCGCGCGTTCTAACCCGCCATGGCGACAACAAGCAGGCGCTGAAACTGATCGAAAGCGTCTGGTCGAAGGCGCCGCATCCCGATCTCTCGGCGGCTTATCTCGATGCGCTTCCCGGCGAATCGAACGCGCAGACGCTGGAGCGCGTCAAGCGACTAGCCCAACTTGCTCCGACCGCTCCGGAAAGCTGCCACGTTTTGGCGGAGGCGGCGCTTTCGGCGCGCGAGTTCGCGAAGGCGCGCGAGGCGCTCGCGCCGCTGGTCGCGTCCGGCCGGCAGCCGACCGCGCATACCTGTTTGCTGATGGCCGAGATCGAGGACGCCGAGTTTGGTCCAAGCGGGGCCGTGCGCGAATGGCTGGCGCGCGGCTCGCGCTCTCCGCGCGATCCCGTATGGATCGCCGACGGCGTCCCGTCGAAAAGCTGGGCGCCCATCTCTCCGAAAACCGGGCGGCTCGACGCTTTTGAATGGGGACCGCCGCCTGACTCTTCGTCAAGCCACGCGACGGATGGGCGACCCAATATTCCCGCGGCCTTCGTCAATCAAGCGCCGACCATCGCGGTCGCGCCGCCTCGACCGAGCGCGCCCGCCTGAAGTTGGGCTATTGAGCGGACGCCTTGCCCGGGCGGCGAATTCGCACATAAAGCGCGCCTTCGCCGCCATGCTTGCGCGAGGCCTCGCCAAATCCGACCACGACATCGCGGAGCGCGGGCGCCTGCAGCCAGAGCGGGGCCATCCGCCGCAACACGCCGCCGGCGTCGCCGCCCGAACCCTTGCCGGTGACGACAATCGCCATCTTCGCTCCGTCGGCTTGCGACCGGCGCAGGAACGCGATCAACGCATGATGCGCCTCGGCTTGGCGCATCCCATGCAGGTCGAGTTTGGCGTCGACGTCGAGCCGCCCGCGGCGCAAATGCTTCCGCGTGCGGTGATCGATGTCCGCGAGCGCGGGAACCGGGCGGTCCCGCGGCGGCGCGTCACGCTGTGTCGGCGCGGTCGCGAAGGGACGCGCTTCGCTGGCCGAGACTGGCTCCGGCTTGGCGTGGATCGGCCGGGCGCGAAACGGCCGCACATCGGCGGTGACCGCCGACCACAGTTCGAGCTCGAGCGCGGACAGCGATTTCGACCGCGCGGCCGGTCGCTTAATATCGATCATGGCGCCCCCGCGTCGCGCGGCAGTAAAACCACCAAATCCGCCCCGTGGCGCACCCCGCCGGCCCGGGCGCCGGCGCTCGCGCCAGAACCAAAATATATATCCGCGCGGCTTTCGCCAAGGATCGCCGAGCCCGTGTCTTGAGCGATCATCAATCTCGCGAACGGGTCGGCGCGCTCGCCGCGCCAGGGAATCCGCGCGCTGATCCAGAACGGCAAGCCGTAGCTCCAAAGCCCCCTGTCCACCGCGATGGAACGTAGCGCCGTCAGCGCGCAGCCTTGGCCGCCGATCGGCCCAAGGGCGCGCGTCGGCGATGCGTCGATGCGAAAAAAGACGTAGGACTTGTTCTGCTGCATCAGCAAACGGCCCATCTGGCCCGGGCCAAGCCCCAGAACCCGCAGCCTCTCCTTGAGCACGCCGAGCGACATCGACGCTTCGGAAACGAAACCGCGCTCGATCAACAACTTGCCGACGGACGTATAGGGATGGCCGTTGCGCCCGTCATAAGTGAGGGCGATGGCGCTCCCGTCCGGAAAGCGCAGCCGCGCCGAACCCTGAACCTGCATCAGGAACAATTCAACCCGGTCGCGCACGAAGGCCAGTGGGGCTCCGTGACTTTCCCAAGGGCCGTCTTCGATGACGCGCCGCTCGGCGTAAGGCTCGATCACCCCGTCCGCCCGGCGGCGACCGGCGGTCAGCGGGACGCCGTACGAATCGCGGAAGGGCGCGTCGTTCAATGTGACGAGATCGTTGGGGCGTCCCAGCACGGGGGTCGAAAAGCCGGGCTCCGCGTCCCGCCGCGCCTCGACTTCCACCTCGTAATATCCTGTAAGGAATCCGGGCGTCGACAGGCGATAGGGCGTGAACCAGCTTTTGAAAAAACTGGCCGCGTCGCGGCTTTCCGACAAAGCGGCTTCGCCGGCGGCGATTAGCCCCACGGTGGGAGGACGCGCCGCCCGCTGCTCCGGCGAGCCAGCGCGGATAATCTCGGCCGAGCGGCGGAAAACGCCCAGCGCGGCTTCCAGGTCGTCGTCATCAAACCCTTCGAGCGCGTCGAAGGCGACGGCTTGGCGCACCAGCGGCGCGGGCGCCGACACGGATCAATGGACGGTTTCGGTTGCGACAAGCTTCCAATTGGGGTCTCGCGCGCGAGGGTTACGCGCGAAAGTCCACAAATCAACGATCTTCGCCGCTTGACTGGGATCGCCTTCGATAACCTCGCCCTGGCGGTTGCGCCGCGCGGTGATCAGCTTGCTGGTGAAACGCACGGTGACGCTGTTCGACTGCGGCAGCGCGCGCGCATCGTCGACAACAGCCGAATCGATTGAAACGAGAGCGGATTCGACGACCTCTCCGCGCGCCTCCCGACCGGAAATCTCGGCCGCGAAACCGTCGAAAACATCCGCCGAGAGCAGTCGGCGCAAAGTGTCGCGATCGCCCTCGGCGAAGGCCGCGACAATTATTTCATAGGCCTTGCGCGCGCCTTCGATGAAAGCGGGGCCGGAAAAAGCAGTGTCGGCCGCGGCGATGGCGTCAAGCCCAGCCCAAGCCTTGCTTCCCGTTTCGGTGACGCCGTTCCAGCGATCGGCGGGCAACGGCTTGGCCGCGCTCGAAATCGGCGCGGCGCCCGGCAACGGAGCGCCGCCCAAAGGCGCGCCGGTCGGCTGGAAGCGGCCGAGCGTCGGCTCCCCGCGATCATTCCGCTCCCCGAGCACCGAACGCAGTTTCCACAGCACAAACACCGCCAACGCCGCGAAGATCAGCACGGAGGGGTCGAAGGCTTCGTCTAATCGCAATTGAGTCACTCCCGGAAGATACGACTTTGCGCTAGGATGTTGGCGGTTGCAAGTCACGAATCAAGCCCCAGCTATAACTATCTCGGGCCACGGAGCGTCGCCCCCAGAGGTTCATACGCCGTGAACAAGTCGAAACTCATCGCCTATGCAATTGCGATATGGCTTGGCATAGAGGTCGTGGCCTTTTTGCTGGTGGTGCAATTTTTGGGGGTGATGGCGGCGGTCGCCCTTGGCGTCGGCACCACCTTGCTTGGCCTTTTGGACATCAGGCGGCTGGTGACTTACTTGCGCCGCCGCATGGGCTGGCCCGGCGAAAAGAAAGCCCAGCCGTCGTCCAATATGGTCGACGGCGGCCTGCAGGCTTTGAGCGCGCTCCTTTTGATCTTGCCTGGTTTCGCTTCGGACCTCGTGGGTCTGGCGCTCAAGGCGCCGTCCATTCGCGGCGATATCGCCCAACGCCTGCGCGGCGAAAGCGCCCGCAACGGCCCACGGACGATCGACCTCGCGCCCAATGAATGGAAAAGCCTGGATTACCGCAAATCGCGACGGCGCGGCCCGCGCGCTAAACCGGACGGCGCGCCGCCCTGCGCTTCCTGACGAGCGTTCCTCGTCACTTGTCGCGCCGCGGCGGACGTGTTACCCGAGCCCGGCGATAAGGGCGCGCCCAGCCACGCGGCGCGCGCTTAATGATGTGGAATTTTAGGGAGTTTGATATGGCGGACGGCAATGGCAACGGCGGAGCGGCGCAGGAGGCGACTGGCGCGCCGTCTCTCAATGCTTTGGGACAATATCTCAAGGATCTTTCCTTTGAAAATCCCAATGCGCCGCGCTCGCTCGGACCGCAAGAGAAATCTCCCAACATCGGCATTCAAGTGAACGTGAACGCCAAGCAATTGGCTCCGACCGATTTCGAAGTGTCGATCTCTCTCGACGCCAAGGCTGGCGAGGGAGCCGATCTTTTGTTCAAGCTGGATCTCGAATATGCGGGCGTGTTTCGCTTGACCAATATTCCGGAGGAGCAGATGCATCCGATCATCATGATCGAATGCCCGCGCCTGTTGTTCCCCTTCGTGCGCCAGATCGTCGCCGACGCCACGCGCGACGGCGGATTCCCGCCGCTGTTCATCGACCCGATCGATTTCGTCGCCCTCTACCAGCAAAAGGCCGCCGAGGCGCAAAACGCCAATGCCCCCGCTGGGAACTGAACCGCGAAGCGCTTAAGCGGCCGGAAGGCCGTAACGGGCCAGCGTCGCCGCCAGGGACAAGCTCGGGGCGGCGCCGCTGGTGAATATCGCCCGGCGCCGCGGCGCATCGCCGTTGGGCGCGTCGGGACCGAGATTTTCGACGAGCACTTGATCGGCGCGGCGCGCGATCGCCGGAGCGGAATCGATCCAGTCGACCGGCCAGGGCGCGAGACGGGCGAACGACTCCAGCAGCAGCGGATAATGGGTGCACGCCAATACGATCACATCGGTGCGCGCGCCCTCCCGTTGCACGAAGCAAGAGGCGATCTCCGAGGCGATGGCTCCATCGGCGATCTCTTCACCGTGGATGGCGCTCTCGGCGAGCTTGGCCAAATGCTTGGACCCGACCAGCGTCACGGCGCAGCCGCCAGCAAATTCCTGAATGAGCTTTTGCGTATAGTCGCGCGCCACCGTGCCGGGCGTCGCCAGCACGGAAATCAGTTTGGTCCGCGACATCGCGGCGGCGGGCTTTATCGCCGGCACGGTGCCGACAAAGAGCACGCCGGGCCATCGCGCGCGCAGCTGCGGCAACGCCAAGGTCGAGGCGGTGTTGCAGGCGATTACGACAATGTCGGGCTCGTGCTCGTCGATCTGCGCCGCCATGACGGCGAGGATGCGCGCGACCAACTCCGGCTCGCCCCAGGAGCCGTAAGGAAACCCCGCGTCATCGGCGCAATAGACGAACTCCGCGTTCGGGCGGATTTTTACGATTTCCGAGAAAACGGTGAGCCCGCCAAGGCCTGAATCGAAGACAAGGATTTTGGGCGAGCGGGTCATCACGAGGCGAGACTTTCGAACGGCGGCGGCGAATCTTTCGCCGGACTGGCATAAGACAGGCGCGGGTTTTAACAAAGTGTGTTTGACCCTTTGACCGGGCTTCCCCTTATGTTACGAAAATTCAACGACGGGCGCGCCGTGTTGTTTTCGAGGCGGACCGGCCAGCGAAAAAAGGGGCGAAAAAGCCCCGGACAAAAGGGAGACGTAATCCATGAGCGAACGGCGCTCGTCTTTTGGCTATGAAGATCTGCTCGCCTGCGGCCGCGAGGAACTGTTCGGCCCCGGCAATGCGCAGTTGCCGCTGCCGCCGATGCTCATGTTCGATCGGATCACCGAGATTTTTGAGACGGGCGGCGAACATGGCAAGGGCTATGCGCGCGCCGAATTCGACATCAAGCCAAGCCTTTGGTTCTTCGATTGCCATTTCAAGGGCAATCCCGTCATGCCCGGCTGCCTCGGCCTCGACGCGATGTGGCAGATGGTCGGTTTCTACCTCGCCTGGCTCGACCTTCCCGGGCGCGGCATGGCGCTCGGCGTCGGCGAGGTGAAATTCACCGGCATGGTGCGGCCCAGCGTGAAGTTGGTCACTTATGGCATCGACTTCAAACGGGTCTTCAAGGGCAAGCTCGTGCTCGGCATCGCCGACGGCTGGGTGGCGGCCGACGGCGAGCGGATTTACGAAGCCAAGGATCTGCGCGTCGGCCTGGCCAAGGCGGAGGCCTAAAGGCGAGCCGGTTTCCGCATCACACAAAAGAACAAGCTCAAGGACATTAGTCCGGGCGCGGGGAGAAAAAAGATGAGACGTGTCGTCGTCACCGGAATGGGGATCGTATCGTCGATCGGCAATAACGCCAATGAGGTTGTCGCCTCGCTGCGCGAAGCGAGATCGGGCATCGTCAAGGCCGACAAATACGCCGAGCTCGGCTTTCGCTCGCAAGTGCACGGCATGCCGACGCTCGACGCGAGCAAGGTCGTCGACCGCCGCGCCATGCGCTTTCACGCCGCCGGCACCGCCTGGAACCATGTCGCCATGGAGCAGGCCATCGCCGACTCCGGCCTTGGCGAAGACGAAGTCTCCAACGAGCGCACCGGCATCATCATGGGCTCGGGCGGCCCCTCCGCCCGAGTCATCGTCGAGTCCGCCGATCTGACCCGCACCAAGGGACCAAAGCGCGTCGGGCCCTTCGCCGTGCCCAAGACCATGTCCTCGACAGCCTCGGCGACACTGGCCGTCTGGTTCAAGATCAAGGGCGTCAATTATTCGATCTCCTCGGCCTGCGCGACCTCGAATCACTGCATCGGCAACGCCTATGAGCAGATACAATGGGGCAAGCAGGACATTGTGTTCGACGGCGGCTGCGAGGAGCTCGAGTGGGAGCTCTCGGTTTTGTTCGACGCCATGGGCGCCATGTCCTCGTCCTACAACGACACGCCGGCCACGGCGTCGCGAGCCTATGACAAGAACCGCGACGGCTTCGTGATCGCCGGCGGCGCCGGCGTGCTGGTGCTCGAGGAATATGAGCGCGCCAAGGCGCGGGGCGCGAAGATTTACGCTGAAATCGCCGGCTATGGCGCGACCTCGGACGGGTTCGACATGGTGGCCCCCTCCGGCGAGGGCGCGGTTCGCTGCATGCGCCAGGCGCTCGCCACCGTGAAGACGCCGATCGACTACATCAACCCGCACGCCACCTCGACTCCGGTCGGCGACGTGAAGGAGATCGAGGCGCTGCGCGAAGTGTTTGGGCCTGGCGACAAATGCCCGCCGATTTCCGCGACCAAGTCGCTGACCGGCCACTCGCTCGGCGCGACCGGCGTGCAGGAGGCGATCTATTCCCTGTTGATGATGCGGAACGGCTTCATCTGCGAGAGCGCCAATATCGAGGAACTCGATCCGGATTTCGCCGATATGCCGATCCTTCGCGAACGCCGCGACAACGCTAATTTGCGCGCGGTGCTGTCCAACTCCTTCGGCTTTGGCGGCACCAACGCGACGCTGGTGTTCAAGCATCCGGACGCCTAATTCGCGCGCGAAGAAGGATCGTGTAAGGAATAATCATAGATGACGGGTTCAAAAGGTTTGATGCAAGGCAAGCGCGGCCTCGTGATGGGGGTCGCCAACGACCATTCGATCGCCTATGGCATCGCCCGAAAGCTCGGCGAGCATGGCGCGGAGCTCGCCTTCACCTATCAGGGCGACGCGATCCTGAAGCGCGTGGCCCCGCTCGCCAAGGAGCTTGGCTCCAACCTTGTGCTTCCTTGCGACGCCGAGGATATTTCGACGGTCGACGCGGTGTTCGCCCGGCTGCGGGAGGAGTGGGGGGA
>JBAWEN010000110.1:0-6223 GCA_049591215.1 Methylocystis sp.
GCAGCCAGATCCACTCGCCGGCGGCGTTCCTGATCCGAAACTCGTGATCGACGGTTTTCGTCTTCGAGGCGAGCACCATCGCCGCGATATGCGCGAGATCGCCGTCGCCGGGATGCAGCATGGCGTCAAGTTCGTCGATCGGCAGACAGCGACGCTCGGCCTTGCGCCCAAGTATTTCATGCATCGAGTCGGACCAATAGATTCGGCCCTGCGCTATGTCCCAGTCCCAAAGGCCGCAGCGGCCGTTCGACAGCGCCGTCTCCAGCCGGCGGCGAATCTGGACGCTCACTTCCTCGGCGGCGCGTCGTCTGCGCGCTTGCCGTGCATAGGCGGCGAGAATGGCCAGGAGCATCGCCGTTGTCGCCGCGAATTGAAGAGCGAAGCGTTGGGCGATGGCGCGCCATTCGATCAGCACCGAGTCGAGTGGATGAATGATCGTGAGCTGTCCGAAGGGGCTGGGCAATTTGCGCGTCACCTCGAGCGCCGGCGCGCCGTCCCGGAGGACGATGCGCCGGGCGGCAAGCCTGCCGGCGTTGTCGACGGCGGCGCCATCCTCTCCGAATATTTCGCTCAGCTTCATGTTCGACATGGACAAACGCGGCCACGAGACAGCGACGACGCCGGAAGGATCGGTGATGAGAATGCGTCTGCCGCGCGCCGTGGTTTGACCCGGCGCGATGCGCGCGAGCGGTTCGATCAACGCGTTCGCGTCTTTCCCGGAATTGATCGCCTCGCGCAACTCGCGCCAGATCGCGGTCGAATAAAATTCAAGATCGCTGGAAGCGTTGACGAGCAATTGCTCGTGCATCGTCGTGGTCAGCGTGAAAACGAACTCGACCAGACAGGCGACGAAGAGCAGGCCGGCGACGACGGCGAGCGGCTTCAGCCATTGGCCGTCGGACTGGGAACCCTTGTCGCCGTTAGCCTGGAGACTATAGGCGCCCCACACGGTGTCGGGGCACGTCGTCTCTTTGGCTGCGTGCAAGCGCGCCATCCATGACCTCTTCAATTTCTGGCGAACTGGGGAACGCAGTCGAGAAACGCTTCTCGATTCGCAGCCATCTGAATCCGCTCGGGCGTGTTTGTCCAGATGTTTGGCGACAAATTCCGGTGGTTAATTTTTAGTTAATAATGTTCTCTTTTGAGATGAATCGGTTAGCGCACGTGAAAATTTTGTCGCGACGGCGCTCGCCGAGACGCCGCGGAGTCGAAACGGAATCGAAAGCGCGCAAATCGCCTCTCCCACTCCAAAGTCGGCCGTGGCCGACTTTGGCATTGAGCGCGCGAGCCGGCGGCGCCCGGCTGGCGAGCGGGAGAAGAGAGCGCGGCGTTACGCCAGCGCGCGGGTCGCGATGTCGTTGACGTCGCGTGACAAGTTTGGCGCCGCCAGCACGCGCTTAAGCGCGGCTTCCGCCAGCGCGCGGCGGCCAGGCTCCAGCGTGCGCCATGAGCGCAGCGACGACAATAGCCGCGCGGCGACTTGAGGATTCCTTGGGTCCAGGTCAAGCACGACATTGGTCAATATGTCATAGCCGGAACCGTCTGGAGCATGGAAGCGAGTGGGGTTGCCGCTCGCGAAGGCGCCAATCAGCGCGCGCGCGCGGTTGGGATTGGCGAGCGAAAAATCGCGATGCGTCATCAGCGCGAGGACGCGTTTCGTCGTCGCCTCCTCCGGGATGCAGGCTTGCAGCGAGAACCATTTGTCGACCACCAGCGCGTCGCCGTCGAAGTCCTGGTAAAATCGCTCGAACGCCTTTTCGCGCGCGTCTCCGCCGATCAGCGCGAGCGTCGACAGCGCCGCCAGCCGGTCGGTCATATTGCCGGCCGTCTCGAATTGCGCCTGCGCGAGGCTGGTTCCGAGCGACGCGTCGCCCGCCGCGATCAAATCGAGCGATGCGTTGCGCAGCGCGCGTCGGCCCGCGCTGGCGGCGTCCGGCGAATAGCGCCCAATGTCGGCGCTCGAGGCGTAGCATTGCTCCAGCGCGGGTTTGAGCGCCTCGCCCAGCGCGCGACGCAGCCCGGCGCGCGCCTTGAAGAGAATGTCGGGATCGACGTTCTCGCCCATTTCGCGGGCGAGATCGGTCTCGCCGGGCAAGGTCAGCGCCAGCGCGGTGAAAGCCGGATCGTCGACGCCCTTGGCGAGCAGACGTCGAAGCGCCGCCGCGAAGGAGCTGTCGTCCGGAGCGGGCTCCTCGGCGCGCAAGGCCGCGACGCGGGCGAAGATCGAGCGCAGGGCAAGACTCTGCGCCGCCTGCCAGCGATTGAACGGATCGTCGTCATGGGCGAGCAGGCGCTCCAGCTCCGCGCTCTCTTGCGCGGGCTCGAGACGCGCCGGCGCGGAGAAGCCGCGCAGCAGCGACAGCGTGGGGCGCGCGTCGAGGCCAGTGAAGCGCAGCTTGCGCTCGGCGCCGGAAAACTCCACCAGCTCGCGCGAAACCTCTTGCGTGCTCATGTCGGGGCTGGCGAGCGGCAGCTTTTGGCCCGCTTCGTCGAACAACGCCAGCGCGAGCGGAATCAGCAGCGGCTTTTTTTCGTCCTGGCCCGGGGTTGGCGGCGTCTGCTGCGTCAACGATAGCGTCAACGCCTTGGCGCCCGAGTCGTATTCCGTCGCGACAGTTATGCGGGGCGTGCCGGCCTGCGCGTACCACAGCGCGAAATGAGCGAGATCGCGGCCCGAGCTTTCAGCGAAACAGGACAGGAAATCCTCGACCGTCGCCGCTGTTCCATCGAAGCGCTGGAAATAAATATCCATGCCGCGCCGAAACGCGCCGGCGCCGATCAGCGTCTTCAACATGCGTACGATCTCGGCGCCCTTTTCGTAGACGGTGGCGGTGTAGAAGTTATTGATCTCGCGATAGAGCCCCGGGCGCACGGGATGCGCGAGCGGTCCCGCGTCCTCGGGAAATTGCGCGAGGCGCAGCACGCGCACGTCGCTGATGCGCTTGACCGCGCGCGAGCGTTGGTCGCTCGAAAACTCCTGATCGCGAAACACCGTCAGCCCTTCCTTGAGGCAGAGCTGGAACCAGTCGCGGCAGGTGATGCGGTTGCCGGTCCAATTATGGAAATATTCGTGCGCGATCACCGCCTCTATGCCGGCGTAATCGCCGTCGGTCGCCGTCTGCGGCGACGCCAGCACATATTTGTCGTTGAAGATGTTGAGGCCCTTGTTCTCCATCGCGCCCATGTTGAAGTCCGACACGGCGACGATGTTGAACACGTCGAGATCATATTCGCGCCCAAAGGTCTCCTCGTCCCAGCGCATCGCGCGCTCCAGCGCGTCCATGGCGTAATCGGCGCGCGGCTCCTTGCCGTGTTCGACATGGATGGCGAGCTTCACCTCGCGCCCCGAGGCGGTGACGAAGCGGCGCTCGATATGGCCGAGATCGCCGCCGACAAGGGCGAAGAGATAGGACGGCTTGGGGAAGGGGTCATGCCAGACCGCGAAATGCCGGCCGTCCGCAAGCTCGCCGGCCTCGATTGGGTTGCCGTTGCCGAGCAGCACGGGCGCTTCGCTCCGGTCGGCCTCGATGCGGGTCGTATAGACGCTGAGCACGTCGGGGCGGTCGAGGAAATAGGTTATGCGGCGAAAGCCTTCCGCCTCGCATTGCGTGCAATAGGCCGAGCCCGAGCGATAGAGCCCCGAGAGCTGCGTATTGGCGGTGGGATCGACCAGCGTCTCGATCTCAAGCGCGAAAGGCGCCGGCGGGACCGCGCGCAGCGTCAGGCTTTCGGGAGTCGCCTCGTAGTCTCGCGGCGCGAGTTCGCGCCCGTCTAGCTTTACGTCGCGCGGCGTCAGCCCGTCGCCGTCGAGCGTCAGCGGCGCGTCGGGCCGGCCCTTGGGGTTGCGGCGCAACGCCAGCTTGGCGCGCACGCGCGTTTGCGTCTTATGCAGCGAAATGTCCAACGCCACGCTGTCGATCAAGAAATCCGGCGGCGCGTAGTCGCAGAGTCGAACAGCCTGGGGCGGTGAATTGCGCATGAGATCCTCATTTTCGGGAGGGAGTGGTTCTTTACGACAGTATATGGGTCGGCGGAGGCGCGCGCGAGCGCTTGCGCGGGAAGACGGGCGCCATGCCGCGCGGCGCCCGAACGGCGTCGAAAAAGTCGAGCGCGACGAGTCGACGACGGGCGCCGGCGGGGCATTCGAATGGGATCGAACCCGCGGCGTCAAGACGCGAGATGCCGGCCGCGACCGCGCCGGCGAGAGGTGGCCGCGGACGGTTTCCAAACGCCTCCCCCCCAGACGCCTATAAAAGCGGAGCTGGAAACAGTATCTGTCGTGTCTAAGGTGGAAGAAGAAGCTAGAGCGAAACTTTTTTTACGTAGTTTTGCGTAGTGATCGAAAAGACACAGTATGCAGCTTTCTTCGCTTTGGGTCTAGCTCTTGGCGACGTTTGGTATTGACCAAGCCGAAGCGTTTTCGTTCACTTAGAACGCCCGTTTGGGGCCACTGCCGATCTTGGTCGCGGCGATATTTCAGGGTGTGAGGAAGCCGCCGGCCCGCTGGGGTTCGGCGGCTTCTTTTTTGGGATATGCGCGACCAACCGCGTGAGGGGGAATTGGCGCCGCTGGCGTCAGGAGGGCGCCAATTAAAGGCTCGCATCACGCCGTCGCCGTCGCGCTGACCGAGGGCGCGGGCGGCGAGAAGGAGTTTGAACGGGCGGACGGTCTCGACCCGGCGCCGCGAAGCGGCCCGCCCGGATTGTCCGGCGCCTATTGCTGAGCGGGTTCCTCCGCCGCCGGCGCCGGCTCGGCAGGCTGGGCTTTGGGATGTTGTTCGGCGGGTTTTGGTTTCGGCTTCGGCTTCGGCTTCGCTTTTTTGACGGGAGCCTTCACATGAGGCTTGGCGACGGGCGTTTTATTGGCGACGGGTTTTGCTTGCGGGGCCTCCGCCGCGTTCGACGGCGTTTCGCTCATGGCGGGGGCCGCCGACTCGGCGCTGGGGGCCGGAGCCGACTGGCTGTTGGAGCTTTCCGCTGGGGACGCGCTCGGAGGCGCGGCGTTGGCGTCCGGCATTTCATTGTTGTTCGGCATATCTTTCTGACCCGCGGCGTCGGCGGCGGGAGCCTCGGCCGCTGGCTCGGCGGGGACCGCCGATTGGATTTCTTGGGGCGCGGCCTCGGGCGCTATCGGGGCCGCCGCCTCGGACGGCGCCTTGGCTTTAGGCTCGATCGCCGCGCGCTCGCGATTCATGAGGCCGTTGATTTCGTCAAGTTTGCTATTCACCAGCGCGCGAAATTCATCGGCTTTGTCGGGCGGCGTGGCGTAAACGCCGGCGCCAAAACCGATCGCGCTCGCGATCGCGACGGTAGTCAGAGTCGATAAAACGCCCCGAATCATTCTTGCCCCGCCACGCGAACGGACGATCCCACTTTTCGGCACGGCGCGGGTCTCCTCGCGTTCTCTTTGACGGCCGTCCTCCAAAGCACGCGATACAGATTCAACCTCTTCTCGCGCGCGCCATTCGTCCTTGGCCGGGCGGGCGGCTTCAGCCTGCTCATCCACGATCTTCGCCTCGGCGATCTCAGCCCGTTCCATGGTGACGACGGCCGCCTCGGCAGCCGGTTCTTCCTTGCGGCGCTCTTCTTCTTTTTGTTTCATAATGAGAATCGGGTCGATGAGAGGCGGCTCTTCGGCGCGCTGCTTTTCTTCTTTTTGTTTCTCGCGCCGCTCCTCCTCTTTTTGTTTAAAAGTGATGAGCGAGTCGCCAACAAATGTCTCTTTTGCCCGCTGCTTTTCCTCCCATTCATGCCTGCTTCGATCTTCCTCCCTCTGTTTCACGGCGGCGAGGGTCCAGTCGCTGAGAAGCATCCCTTCGGCGCGCTGGTATTCCTCCCTTTGTTTGAGAGCGGCGACGACTCGTTCGCGGAGAGGTATCTCGTTCACGTCCCACTCCCGTTTTTTGGCTTTTATCCGACATCCGCCGGCCGAATGGCTCTATTGAGGGTGAGATTGCTGCTTACGACGAATTTTGGCAAGCGCCACCGGCCCTTGGATTGCAGGCCGGCGATTGTGGGCTGGGCGATGTTCATAAGCTGGTTCCGCGAAACGGCGCCACGAAGGCCAAACGCGCTTGGTGGCGGCCGTACGGCGGCTAGAGCCTGGGAAGCTTCGCCGACGTCTCGTAACATTTTGTTTTAATGGTGCTGCGAGGGGGGATTGAACCCACGACCTCTCCCTTACCAAGGGAGTGCTCTACCACTGAGCTACCGCAGCTTTAAAC
>JBAWEN010000111.1:0-18617 GCA_049591215.1 Methylocystis sp.
CGACAGCCAAGTCGGCGGCCTGTTCTTCTTCTTCACGCCGAGCGGCCGTCGCTTCGCGGCTGAAATCGGCGGACCGGTCATTCCGAAGTTCGTCGCCGGCGACATGCCCTGATCGACTTCTGATCAAGGCCTAAAACACAGCCGGCCGGACCAAAAGTCCGGCCGGCTTCTTTTTGCCAGCGGGGCGACGCTAGCGGCTCTCCGCGGGAAAGCGGGCTTCACAACTCACGCCGAAAGCACGCAAGGCGACGGAGCCGTTATTTTTGCGGCGTCCACCCGCCCCCGATAAACCCGTTCAATCCGCTTCTTCCGGCGCCGAGACCACCAGCGCGAGCGCGTGGACGCGCCCCGCCAATTCCTCGGCCAAAATCTCATGAATTACTCGATGGCGCTCAATTCGACTTTTACCCCGAAAAGCCGCGCTCGTTACGTCGACGCGAAAGTGGCTCTCTCCATCCGAGTGATGACCGCCATGACCAGCGTGTTGGGCCGATTCGTCGATAACGACCAACCGCGTCGGGTTTAGAGCCGCGGATATCTTGCTTTCAATCGCGGCCTTGACCGCCCCCTTATTGAGATTTGTCATTTTTCCGGTCCTCATATTCGATCCCGAGGATCCCCTGGGACGTTCCGGGTTGGAGCCACATATCGCCGCTGGGAGTCAAAATAAATGCGGCTTCGTCACTTGCGGCATCATATTAGTTCTTCATAATGAGCCGTCATGGACCTTAACTCACCTCTCTTCGATCGTATCCGCGTCAATCGGCCGCCCAAGCGGGAGCCAAGCGGCGCGCGGCTGCGATGTGACTCCCCGGGCTGCCAAGAGGCTGGGGAATTTCGAGCGCCGATGGGGCGCCTGCGCGAGGGCCAATATTTTTGCTTTTGTTTGGAACATGTTCGCGAATACAACAATTCATACAATTATTTCAATGGGATGAGCGATGAGGCGGTGGCTCGGTATCTAAAGGACGCGACTGTTGGCCATCGCCCCACTTGGTCGATGGGCGTCAAGCGTGGCGCCAATGGCTTCCGCGCCGATGGCGAAAGCGCCGGCCATTATTCCGATCCGCTCGGGGCAAATCGAAAACGCCACCATCGCGCGAGGGAGGCGGAACCGGCGTCCCCTCGTTATTCGCCGGTGACGATGCGCGCTCTCGACGCCTTGGGCTTGGACGAAGCCGCCAGTGCGGAAACGATTAAAGCGCGCTATAAGGAGCTGGTCAAACGCCACCATCCCGACGCCAATGGGGGAGATCGTTCCTGCGAAGAAAAATTGCGGGAGATCATCCACGCCTATAAGACGTTGAGAGCCGCCCGCCTGGTTTGATGGTTTCGCGCGAAATTTGGGCGGCGCGAGCCGAACCGCTGGCGAAACGGAGGAAGAGTGTTGGTCGCAGTAGAAAAGGCCGCGCAAATGTCGGGATTGCCGGACAAGCGAATTTCCGTGCGCGAAGTCTTCAAAATCGATACCGAACTTATGGTTCCAGCTTTTACGGCGGCCGACGAACACGTGCCCGAGCTAGATCCCGACTATCTCTTCGATCGCGAGACCACCTTGGCGATTCTGGCTGGCTTCGCCCATAATCGGCGCGTGATGGTCACGGGCTATCACGGCACCGGCAAATCGACCCATATCGAGCAGGTGGCGGCGCGACTCAATTGGCCTTGCGTTCGCGTGAATCTCGACAGCCATGTCTCGCGCATCGACCTCGTCGGCAAGGACGCGATCGTTCTGAAGGACGGCAAGCAGGTCACAGAGTTTCGCGACGGCATTCTTCCCTGGGCGCTGCAAAATAACGTCGCCCTCTGTTTCGACGAATACGACGCGGGTCGACCCGATGTGATGTTCGTCATCCAGCGGGTGCTGGAGGTGTCGGGCCGGCTGACATTGTTGGACCAAAACCGGGTGATTCGTCCGCACCCCGCCTTTCGTCTGTTCGCGACCGCCAATACCGTTGGCCTCGGCGACACTTCCGGACTTTACCATGGCACTCAGCAGATCAATCAGGGCCAGATGGATCGGTGGTCGATCGTGGCGACATTGAATTATCTGCCGCATGACGACGAGACCAATATCGTTCTCGCCAAGGTCAAGAATTTGCAGACAACCCGGGAAGGGCGCGACGCCGCCAACAAAATGGTGCGGGTCGCGGATCTGACCCGCAACGCTTTCATGGCGGGCGATCTGTCGACCGTGATGAGCCCCCGCACGGTCATCACCTGGGCGGAAAACGCTGAGATTTTCGGCGATCTCGGGTTCGCCTTTCGCCTCACTTTCCTCAACAAATGCGACGAGTTGGAGCGCCCTCTGGTCGCGGAGTTTTATCAACGCTGTTTTGGCAAGGAGCTGCCGGAGAGCGCGGTCAACGTCGTCATGACTTGAGGAAAACGCTTGGACCGCGCGCTCCCAAGTCTCCGCCGTGAAATGACGAGTTAGCCCGCGGCATGGGCCGCCGCCTTGGCGGCCTTTGCCGGGGCGCTCGCGGGAGCTATATGTTTCTCATGTCAGCGCCCACCAATCGCAAAGCCGCCACCCCCAAGGAATCTCCGCAGGAGCCGTTTAAACGCGCGGTCGCCGGGACGATGCGGGCGATGGCGAAAACGCCCAAGCTCGATGTCAGCTTCGCGCCTGAACGGCCATCGCTGATCGTGGGCGAGGACGGAGCGAAGGCTCGACTGCCCGAACCGGCGCGTAAAATCACGCAAAAAGAGGCGGCGATCATGCGCGGTTGCGCGGATTCGCTCGCGCTTCGTCTCGCCTGTCACAATGAAGCCGCGCACCGACGGCTTTCGCCGACCAGCATGGAGGCTCGAGCGGCCTTCGACGCAATCGAACAGGCGCGCGTCGAATCGATCGGATCGCGGCGGATGACCGGCGTCGCCTCCAATATCGCCGCCATGCTCGACGACCGCTATCAACGGGGCAAATTTGACGTGATAGAGAGGCGAGAGGACGCCCCGCTGGAGGAGGCGCTCGCGCTGCTCGCGCGCCAAAGGCTGACCGGCCTCGCGCCCCCGCCGCACGCGAAAAAAATTGTCGATCTATGGCAGGGATTTATCGAAGAGCGCGCCAGCGCCGATCTCGATCGGCTAGGCGACGCGATCGAGGATCAACAGGATTTCGCGCGGATCGTGCGCCATTTGCTCGCCAGCCTCGACATGTCCGGGCCGGAACAAAATAGGGATGACAACGCCGACGAGGACCTAGGCGACGACGCCCCGCCCGATCCGGACCGGAACGAGGCCGATAAAGACGAGAACGATCAGGCCCAGAGCGCGTCCGAGATGGATACGGCGATGGCCTCGGAGGATTCGTCGCAAGAAGGCGAGAGCGAATCCGCCGATGCGCCCTATGGGGAAACGCGCGAGGACTCCGACGGCGGCGAAGCCGACGACGATTCGGGCGCGCGCCGCCCCAACCTGACGGCGAGCGATCGCTCCGGCAATGATTACAAGGTCTACACGACCAAGTTCGACGAGACCGTGCGGGCCGAGGAACTGTGCGACGCCGAGGAATTGAACCGCCTGCGTTCCTACCTCGATAAGCAGCTTTTGCACCTTTCCTCCGTGGTCGGGCGGCTGGCCAATCGGCTGCAACGCAGGCTGATGGCGCAACAGAGCCGATCCTGGGAGTTTGACCTGGAAGAGGGCATGCTCGATCCGGCCCGCCTGCCCCGCGTCATCATCGATTCCCAGCAGCCCCTTTCCTTCAAGCGCGAGAAGGACACGAATTTTCGCGACACGGTTGTGACGCTGCTGCTCGATAATTCCGGCTCCATGCGCGGACGCCCGATCACCGTCGCGGCGACCTGCGCCGACATTCTCGCGCGAACATTGGAGCGATGCGGCGTCAAGGTCGAGATTCTCGGGTTTACGACGCGAGCCTGGAAGGGCGGTCAATCGCGCGAGGCCTGGATAAACGACGGCAAGAAACCCAGCCCAGGCCGGCTCAACGATGTTCGCCACATTATTTATAAGGCGGCGGACGCGCCGTGGCGGCGGGCGCGGCGCAATCTGGGCCTGATGATGCGCGAAGGTCTCCTGAAGGAAAACATCGATGGCGAAGCGCTGGACTGGGCGCATCGCCGCTTGATGGCTCGCAGCGAGCAGCGTCGCATCCTTATGATGATCTCGGACGGGGCGCCGGTCGATGATTCAACGCTGTCGGTCAATCCTGGCAATTATCTCGAGCGCCATTTGCGCCAGATTATCCATGATATTGAAACGAAATCGCCGGTCGAACTGATTGCCATAGGCATCGGCCATGACGTGACGCGCTACTATCGCCGGGCCGTGACCATTGTGGACGCCGAGGAACTGGGCGGGGCGATGACTGAGAAGCTGGCGGAATTGTTCAGCGAGAACGCCGTTCCGGCGCTGCCCGGCCGCAACAACGCGCCGGCGGCGCGATCAATCGCCCCGCGTTAATCGCGAATTATTTTCTTGGGTTACCAGGCGCCGAAATTTCGCGCGTCAGCAAGATGTTTACTTCGCCATCGCTAAAATGGAACCTAATCCGACGCCCTTGCGTTTACGGTTGCGGGTCTAACGTCGCGACGAGCCGCGCGGCGTCATTTTCCAAGCCCCGACGCGTGTGATCTGAGAGGGTGGAACGATGTCCTTCGCGATGTTCCCTAAGCATGACGACAGCCTGACGGCTGGCGCTCCGTCGTCGGAACAGAAAGTTTTCTGTATCGCGGCGATCTGCATACTGGCGTCGACGCCGCTGCTGATTTCCATCGCCCTCATGATCTGGGGCGGCTAAGGCCGAGTCAAAAGCCCGGAGCGACGGTCGCGGTCGCGGTCCTCAAGTAGAGGCGACCCCTGTCGCGGCGGCCTGCGGTTCGGCGTTATGTTCCTTTGGTGGAATGGATTGAGCGCACGGGCGAAGACGCGTCAAGAAGCGTCGCCGATCGGCCATTCCTGTTTAAATACGATTCCTTTGGTGTCATGCGCCTCGACCGACATCGTTTTGGCGCCATTTGGCGCGTAGCTAAACCGGAAGTTCGGGTCTTCCGATAAGGAAATCCCGCCCTCCATTGAAAAAATCAGCGTCTCGCCCTGCCGAACCACCACCTTGTCGATGTAGTGGGCGGGGATATAGAGATGCGTGAGTTGATCCATCTGCATTCCCGAATTATTGGGATGCCGGATCATGATTTGCGCTTCGCGACGTCCAGATTCCGCGCTCTTGAATTCGCGGTATTTCATCTGTCCGAGATGAGACGCGGCTTCATCCATGTTTTTTACTGCGGGCGCGGAGCAACCGCCGGCGGCCTTGACGAATTTCACTTGCGCGTGAAGGGCGCCGTCGCCTGTTTCACCGACCGCGTGGACGTTGGTGTACGAGTTCACCCGCGCGCGAGTCGAGAGAAAGGTCACCCCCGCCGTTTCACCGAATTCGAAAGCCGCCGCCATGGGCATCGGGTTTTGATCGACGACGAGCGTCGCCCGACGCAATCCGGCGGCTTTGAGCCGCAGCGTCATCGGCACGATGGCGGCGTCCTCCGCGCGGACCGGCGCTTCGAGAACGACAGAGTCGTCGTTCGCGATCGCGCGGCCTTGAAATAAGTCGCGGGCTAGATCGGGCCAGGGGTCGACCGGAGCGGGCGCCTGCGCGAACGCTCCGTCAAACGCGCCAAGCACGAGTCCGACGCACAGGAGGCCGGCGGGGCGCCAGCGGCGCGAGGCGACGATCTTCATGGTTGTCTCCAGAACGGGGGTTAGGCTAAACCTCGCGCGAAAAATCCTCAAGGCGTCTCCCACTCCAGTTCGGCGAAGCCGGCGGTCGCATTGCGGCCGTTGTAATTGTCGAACAGGCGCCATTTCTCTCGCTCGCTTTGCGCCGCCGCGCTCGCCGCGTCCGCGACGGTGTCGCCTTTCTTGATGGCGGCGCGCAAATCGGCGGTCAATCGGGTCAAATAGGCTCGTTCGTCGTCGAGCGCCTTGGGCCAAGCCGCGACCAGCGGCCCATGGCCGGGCACCACGCGCGCGGCGGGGATTTTCGCCAACTCTTCCGCCACGTCGAGAAATCCGAGCAGGCTGCCGTCAACGATCGGAACGTGCCGCAGGAACAACAGGTCGCCCGCGAACAGCGTGCCGGTTTGCTGGTCCAACACGGTCAGATCGCAATCGCTATGCGCGGCGCTCCAGGCTTGCAGGGTGATCGCGCGGCCGCCAAGGTCGAGCGTCGTCGTCTTGTCGACAGTGACGCTTGGGCCGACGATAACCACGCCGTCGAGAGCGTCGCCCATCGCCGCGCGAAACGATTCTAGATAAAAGCCGCCACGCGCCGCCCGTGCTCGCGGGAGATTCTTGTGACCGACGAAAACGACGCCAGCGCCGACAAACGCGCCGTTGCCGAAGACGTGGTCCGGATGGGCGTGGGTGTTAATCACATAGCGAATCGGCTTCGATGTAGCTTGCTGCAACGCAGCAATAAACGCCTTTGCTTCGATCAGGCTGCCGCCGGTGTCGATCACGGCCACGGCGTCGTCGCCGACAATAGCTCCAAGATTTGCGATATCTCCCTCATTTTCATGGTCCATAAGCGCGGTCCGGCCCGGATGGCCGAACACGCCGGGCGCGATTTCCTCGAGCTTGAACTCCGTCGCGGCGGAGGAGCTTATGTAATAAAGCGCCAAGACTAGCGACAATATAATGCGGCGCACCATGATGTTCGACCTCGCTGATCACGTCCAGCCGGCACCCCGGCTCCACAAACTCAGTAGAGCGCTTTTTCCCGGGTTGCGTTCTAAAAAGCGGCGCCATATTATCCCGCCGTTTCCGACTTAAAAGATGTCTTCTGGACGGGAACCGGAAGCGTCTCTTCGGAGGTCGGCGGAGCCGTTTTGTAGGGGCTAGCCGATCGATGCGAGACAAGGAACGGAAAACGCCTTCCCAGTGTCGAGGCGCCATCGAGGCGCGATATCGGCGACGAAGCCAACATAGGCGCGCGTCGATGTCGTCAGGAGGAAAAGCTCATGCATAAGCTGTTGTTGTCGACTTCGGTCGGTGTTTTCGCGCTGCTTTCGGTTGGCGCGGCGAAGGCCGACGAATTGCTGACCCTACAGAAAGACCCCAAGCAATGGGTGTCTCCGACCGGCGATTACGCCAATACGCGCTATTCTACCTTAAAGCAGATCACCACCGAAAACGTCTCCAAGCTCGCTCCCGCGTGGAGCTTCTCGACCGGCGTGCTGCGCGGCCACGAAGGCGCGCCGCTGGTGCTCGGCGACGTAATGTATATTCATACGCCGTTCCCCAATATCGTCTATGCGCTGGATCTCAATCACGACGGCAAGATCCTTTGGAAATATGAGCCGAAGCAGGATCCGGCCGTGGTTCCCGTGATGTGCTGCGACACGGTTAATCGCGGTCTGGCGTACGCCGACGGCAAGATTTTCCTGGCTCAGAACGACACCACCCTCGTCGCGCTCGACGCCAAGAGCGGCAAGGTGGTCTGGTCGGTCAAGAACGGCGATGCGTCGAAGGGCCAGACCTCGACCGCCGCTCCCCACGTCTTCAAGGACAAGGTGCTCGTCGGCATCGCCGGCGGCGAATTCGGCGTGCGCGGCCATATCACCGCCTATAACGTCGCCGACGGAAAGTTGGCTTGGCGCGGCTATTCCATGGGGCCGGACACCGACACGCTGATTGATCCGGACAAGACCACCGTGCTCGGCAAGCCGGTCGGCAAGGACTCCTCGACCAGCACTTGGGAAGGGGATCAGTGGAAGATCGGCGGCGGCACCACCTGGGGCTGGTATTCCTACGATCCGGAATTGAACCTCGTCTATTACGGCTCGGGCAACCCGTCGACCTGGAACCCGAAGCAGCGTCCGGGCGACAACCGTTGGTCCATGACGATCTGGGCGCGCAATCTCGACACCGGCGCCGTGAAGTGGGTCTATCAGCTCACGCCGCATGACGAATGGGATTACGACGCGATCAACGAAGTGATTCTCGCCGACCAGGAAATCGGCGGCGTCAAGCGCAAGACGGCGGTGCATTTCGATCGTAACGGCTTCGCCTATACGCTCGATCGCACCAACGGTGAATTGCTGGTCGCCGAGAAATACGACCCGGCCGTGAACTGGGCGACCAAGGTCGACATGGACAAGAGCTCCAAGACCTATGGCCGGCCGCTCGTCGTCGACAAATATTCGACGGAGAAAAACGGCGAGGACACCAACACGCAGGGCGTTTGCCCGGCGGCGCTCGGCTCGAAGGACGAGCAACCGGCCTCGTTCAATCCGGACACCGGCCTGTTCTACGTGCCGACAAACCACGTCTGCATGGACTACGAGCCCTTCCGGGTCAGCTACACCGCCGGTCAGCCCTACGTCGGCGCGACGCTGGAAATGTTCCCGGCCGGCCGGGTTCTCGGCGACAAGACGGACAACACCGGCAACTTCATCGCCTGGGACGCGCGCACCGGCAAGATCGTTTGGTCCGACAAGGAGCAGTTCTCCGTGTGGTCCGGAACGGTCACGACCGCTGGCGGTCTCGCTTTCTACGGCACGCTTGAAGGCTATCTGAAGGCGGTCGACCTTAAGACGGGCAAGGAGCTCTACAAGTTCAAGACCCCGTCGGGCATCATCGGCAACGTCATGACCTACGAGCACGCCGGCAAGCAATATGTCGCGGTGCTTTCGGGTGTCGGCGGCTGGGCCGGCATTGGTCTCGCGGCGGGCCTCACGAAAGGCAACGAGGGTCTCGGCGCCGTGGGCAATTATGCGTCGCTGTCCAACTACACCGCTCTCGGCGGCGTGTTGACGGTGTTCGCCCTGCCGAACTGAGCCTAGCCTAGCCTAACGCAATAGCGATTTGGCGCTCGGCGCACTGCCTCGAAGGCGTGTCGCCGGGCGCCGTTTTTTGGATGAAAACGGCAAAACGAGAAAACGTCGGAGAGTGTGATGAGACTGTCGTTGGCCGGGGCGCTCGCCCTGGGCGTTATCATGAGCGTTGGAACGGCCGCGAAGGCGGAGGCGCCCGGAGATCCGAAGGCGGTCAAATCGGTCGACGGCAAATATTTCGACGCGAAGGGCGATCCCACCTACAATGTGAAGCCCGACGGAACCGTCGATTTCTACACCTTCTCCGGTTATCGCCGCTACCATTCGGAATGCCATGTCTGCCACGGCCCGAACGCCGAGGGCTCGACTTACGCTCCGGCCCTGAAGGACTCGGTGAAGCGCTTCGATTACGCGGAATTTTCCGGTATTGTCATTGGCGGTCGCGAAAACAAGCAGGCGGGCAACGACAGCGTTATGCCGGCTTTCGCCGAGAATAAGAACGCGATGTGCTATCTCGACGACATTTACGTCTATCTTCGCGCGCGCTCGACCGACGCGGTGGGCCGCGGTCGTCCAGAGAAGAAGGATGATAAGCCCCCGGCGTTCTCCGACGCCGAAACCAAGTGCATGAGCGCCAAGTAAGGCGCTCGGCGAGAAATGTGGTGGGCGGAATTGAGTTGGCGCCCATTTTGGTCAAGCGCTAAGCCAGGGAATCGCGCATGGTCGGGCAAGGACGTGTGAGCCCTCGCGGCGTTTTCCCGCTTGTGATCGCCGTCGCGATGTTGATCGCGCCGGCGACGAGCGCGCAAAATCTCGGGCCGGAATTTGGAGCCAAGGGCGCGGACAGCGCCGGCTCCATCGAACTCGTGGACCCCAAGGTGCTGCGTGTCTGCGCCGATCCCAACAATATGCCTTTTTCCAACGACAAAGGCGACGGATTCGAAAACAAGATCGCGCGGTTGCTGGCGGAGAAGCTCAACAAGGACGTGGCTTACACCTACTATCCCGGCGCGACCGGTTTTATTCGCAACACTTTGAACGCCCATCTTTGCGATGTGGTCCTCGGCATGCCGCAGGGCAATGATTTGGTTCAGCCGACCAATCCCTATTACCGCACGACATATGCGATCGTGACGCGCGCCGGTTCCGATCTCGCGGATTTGAAATCCTTGGACGATCCGCGACTAAAGGAGAATGGGCGGCATATCGGCCTCGTCGCCAATACGCCGCCGGGCAATCTTCTCGCGGCGAATGGGTTGATGGGCGCGGTTCGGCCTTATGCGCTGATGGTGGATACGCGCATCGAATCGTCCAGCGCCGCGATGATCGCCGATCTGGAAAAGGGCGACCTCGACATCGCTGTCCTTTGGGGGCCATTCGCGGGCTATTACGCCAACAAGGCCGCCGACAGGCTGATCGTGACGCCGCTAGCCGACGCGCCGGGGACGCGGATGAGTTTTCGCATCGGTTTCGGAGTGCGTCACTCCGACCAGAATTGGAAGCGCGACCTCAATCAGTTCATCGCGCAAAACAAAGCGCCGCTTGACAAGATCCTTGAGGAATATGGCGTGCCGCTGCTTGGCGAGGACGGACGGCCGCTCGAGTCGACGCGATGAAGCGCGCGTTGCTGGGCTGTCTTCTCGCGGTCGCGGCCGGCGCGAGCTTAGCCGCGGCGACGCCGAGGGAACCCAGCGGCTATCGAACGGACGATTATGGCGCGCTCGTTCCGGCCACGCTCAAGGGCGCGTCGGTGCTGAGCACGACAAAAGCCTTCGAACTATGGAGCCAAAAGGCGGCTGTATTCGTGGATGTCTTGCCGCGCCCGCCAAAGCCCGCGGGATTGCCCAAGGAAGCCATCTGGCGGGATCCGCCGCGACAGGACATACCGGGCAGCCTGTGGCTTCCAGATACGGGCTATGGGGAATTGGCGGCGCAAACCCAGCGCTACTTCGAAGACGGGCTCAACCGCGCGACCCGTCAGGACAAGACCAAGGCGCTTGTGTTTTACTGCCGCAAGAATTGTTGGATGTCCTGGAACGCGGCCAAGCGCGCGCTGTCGATTGGCTACACCCATGTTTCCTGGTATCCAGACGGTGCCGATGGCTGGGCCGAGGCGGGAAAATCGTTGGAATCTCGCGAGCCCGAGCCTCGCGAATAGGCGCCGCGACGATTTGGAGAGCGCCCCTCGTCGACGCTCCTTTTGAGGAAATCCGATGACCACGACCGAGTTGTCCCCGGCAAAGTCTTTCCAGGGGTTGATCCTGACCCTCCAACAATTTTGGGCGGCGCGCGGCTGCGTCATCCTTCAACCCTATGACATGGAGATGGGAGCGGGCACATTTCATCCCGCGACCACCTTGCGCGCGCTGGGCCCAAGGCCCTGGCGGGCGGCCTATGCGCAGCCGTGCCGACGCCCGAAGGATGGGCGGTACGGCGAAAATCCCAACCGGGTCCAGCATTACTACCAGTTTCAGGTCATACTAAAACCGTCGCCGCCCGATTTGCAGCAACTCTACCTCGATTCGCTCGCGACGATCGGCCTGGACGCGCGCCTCCACGACATCCGTTTCGTCGAGGACGATTGGGAGAGCCCGACACTGGGCGCCTGGGGACTGGGCTGGGAGTGCTGGTGCGACGGGATGGAGGTCTCGCAATTCACCTATTTCCAACAGGTCGCCGGGGTGGAGTGCGCGCCGGTGGCCGGAGAGCTTACTTACGGGCTTGAACGCTTGGCTTGTTACCTGCAGGGTGTCGACAGCATCATGGAGTTGAACTTCAATGGCGGCGACGGCGCGGCGCGCGTGAGCTACAAAGATGTGTTCCTGCAGGCCGAACAAGAATACTCGCGCTATGATTTCGAGGCGGCGAACACGGATAAGCTTTTTTCAGATTTTAACTCCGCGGAAGCGGAGTGCGGACGCCTGCTTGAGTTTGGAGACGGTGACGGTGAAACCAAGCACCTCATGTGCTTGCCTGCATATGATCAATGTATAAAAGCTTCCCACGCATTTAATCTTTTGGACGCACGCGGCGTTATTTCCGTGACCGAGCGTCAAAGCTACATTCTACGCGTCCGCGAATTAGCCAAAGCTTGCGGCGCCGCGTGGAGACGCACCGAAGCCGGCGGCCTCCACCTCGAATAAGTTCGAAACCGCCACCATTTGTTAAGGTAGCGGCGCGAGACGGGGCAAACCGGGCGGTGATTTTTACTATTCGGCGAGATTATAGGTCATTCGTCTCTATTGCTAGAGCGTCACTTGACGTTGATCGCTGTTTGTTCTATGTATGTTCGGGCTATGGACGCGCGGCGAGAGGGAGGGCGCGGTGATTGAGATCGGTTTCCTCGACGGATTCACCACCATGCGCGAAGATCGCAAAAGCGAAATCGCCAAGTCGCGGCGCGAGACGCCCGCAACGGCGTCCTCGGGTGGTCAAGCCCTCGCCTCGCTGTTAACCACGGATTTGCGTGAAAGGTTTTATTCCTGGCGCGGACTCTCGGGGCGTCGTTACATTTGTTCCGTCTTTTCGACCGCCGAAACGGCCGTTGTTTGCGAATTCACCGCCGCCGCGGTGATTGGCGTCGCCAAGGCTGGCGTCGCGCGGCGCCCGGTGTGCGTTATGGCTTCGCGTGAATTTCCTGTCTGGGGGGATATCGGTTCGCGCGAAGGACCGGAAAGCCATGGCGTGAGCGAATGGCACGTCCATTTCGGCGTGGATGACTTTGGATTGCGTGATCTCGCTGGATCGTTGCTCAACTAGGACCTCCAGAACGATAGCGGCGATTCTTGAACTCGGGAGGCCGCGAGACTGCCCATAAAATCGCAGGTGGCGAACAAGTGGCGCATATTTGATCGTCGTCGCCTATCCGTTAGCCTCATTCCGCCTTGAAACGGGAGTCCAACCCAAATAGTTTGAATCGAGACGGAGAGTCGCGGCCATCGCGCCGCGATCTGATCAATTCGCATCGCGTGGAACGGGGATCGCCGCGTATTCGTTTGATCTGTCCATAAGAGTTCAATCCCAGGCCTCATCGCCGTATGTCCCTAGGAATTACGATCCATGTCCGTGCTGATAGACAGAAACACGAAGGTCATTTGTCAGGGCTTCACCGGCAAGACCGGCACGTTCCATTCGGAGCAAGCGGTCGCCTACGGCACGCGCATGGTTGGCGGTGTTTCTCCCGGCAAGGGCGGGTCGACGCATCTCGGCTTGCCGGTGTTCGACACCGTGGCGGAGGCGAAAGCAAAGACCGGCGCCGATGCGAGCGTCGTGTACGTTCCGCCGCCGGGCGCGGCCGACGCCATCTGCGAAGCGATAGACGCCGAAATTCCGCTGATTGTCGCCATCACCGAGGGCGTGCCGGTTCACGACATGATTCGCGTGAAGCGCGCGCTGGCGGGCTCGAAATCGCGGCTCATAGGGCCCAACTGTCCTGGCGTCGTCACGGCGGGCGAATGCAAGATAGGGATCATGCCAGGCAATATTTTCATGCCGGGCACGGTTGGCGTGGTGTCGCGCTCGGGCACGCTGACCTATGAAGCGGTTTTCCAGACCTCCCGCGAGGGTCTCGGTCAGACGAGCGCGGTGGGCATTGGGGGCGATCCCGTCAAGGGCACCGACTTCATCGAGGTGCTGGAATTGTTCCTGGCGGACGACGCCACGAAATCCATCATCATGATTGGCGAGATCGGGGGCTCGGCGGAAGAGGAAGCGGCCCAGTTCTTGATAGATGAGGCCAAGCGCGGGCGCAGAAAGCCGATCGCGGGGTTCATCGCCGGCCGCACGGCCCCTCCGGGCCGCCGCATGGGTCATGCCGGCGCGATCATCGCGGGCGGCAAGGGCGACGCCGAAAGCAAGATCGCGGCGATGGAGGCGGCGGGCATCCGTATTTCGCCCTCCCCGGCGCGGCTTGGCAAGACCTTGGTCGAGGCGTTGCGGGCTTAGGGCGTTATTCCGTCTCTCCCTATTGGAGAGAGAATCGGACGCGGTAGTCGCGTCCTGGGGAATGTGAAACAATGGCGCGTTTGGAAACGAACGGTGGTGCCGGCGGCGGCGTCGATGCGCAGTCCAATTCGCAAACGGAAATGTTCGAGACAACTTCGTTTTTGCAGGGCGCGAACGCGGCCTATCTCGAACATCTGTTGACCGCCTTCGAAGCCGACCCGGCCGCGGTTGGGCCCGATTGGCGCGCGTATTTCGCTGGACTCGGAGCAGCGCCGCGTCCGGGCGGGAATGGAGCGACGCGAGCCTCGTGGGCTCGCGAGGATTGGCCGCTATCCGCCAAGAGCGAATGGGTGAGCGCGCTCGACGGAGATTGGGGCGCGCCTAAGGCGGCCCCCGCCGACTCGCCAATATTCGCGGAAGTCGCGCCCGCGCCTTCGCCTCCGCCTCCGCTCGGCGACGAGTTGCAGCGCGCCACCCGCGATAGCGTTCGCGCGCTGATGATGATCCGCGCCTACCGCATGCGTGGCCATCTCCACGCCAATCTGGACCCGCTTGGACTGGAGCAACGCCACGATCACGGGGAGTTGCATCCGGCGACTTATGGCTTCGAGGATAAGGATTACGATCGCAAGATTTTCATCGACGGCGTGCTCGGGATGAAATACGCCAGCGTGTTCGAGATGGTGACAATTCTGCGGCGCACCTATTGCGGTTCCATCGGTTTCGAGTTCATGCACATTCTGAACCCCCAGGAAAAGGCCTGGTTGCAAGCGCGAATCGAGGGGCCGAAGAAGGAGATCGTGTTCACGCAGGAGGGCAAGCGCGCGATCTTCCGCAAGCTGGTCGAGGCGGAAGGCTTCGAGAAATTCCTCGACGTGAAATACACGGGCACAAAGCGATTTGGACTCGACGGCGCCGAGTCCATCGTGCCGGCGCTGGAACAGATCATAAAGCGGGGCGGCGCCCTGGGCGTGCAGGAGATCGTGCTGGGCATGGCGCATCGCGGCCGGCTCAATCTTCTTTGTCAGGTGATGGCGAAGCCGCACGCGGCGCTGTTCCACGAATTCAAGGGCGGCTCGTTTCTACCGGACGAGGTGGAAGGCTCGGGCGACGTCAAGTATCATCTTGGCGCGTCCTCGGACCGGGAATTCGATGGCAATCGGGTTCATTTGTCGCTGACCGCCAATCCTTCCCATCTCGAAATCGTCGATCCCGTGGTGCTCGGCAAGGTGCGGGGGAAACAGGACCAGCACGGTTGCGCCGACGACGACAGGCGCGCTGTATTGCCGCTGCTGATCCATGGCGACGCGGCCTTCGCGGGCCAGGGCGTCGTCGCGGAGTGCTTCGGTCTGTCCGGCTTGAAGGGCCATCGCACTGGCGGCTCCGTGCATTTCATCATCAACAATCAGATCGGGTTCACCACCTATCCTCGCTATTCGCGATCCTCGCCCTATCCATCGGATGTCGCGAAAATGGTCGAGGCGCCGATCTTCCACGTCAATGGCGACGACCCGGAGGCGGTGGTGTTCGCGGCGCGCGTCGCGACCGAGTTCCGCCAGCAATTCCAAAAGCCGGTCGTCATCGACATGTGGTGCTACCGGCGTTACGGTCATAATGAGGGCGACGAGCCGGCCTTCACCCAGCCTTTGATGTATAAAAAGATTCGGGCCCATAAAACGACGCTGGACCTGTACGGCGAAAAGCTGATGGCCGAGGGCCATATGACCCGGGTCGAGGCCGACGCGATGAAAGCGGAGTGGCGCGAAAAGCTGTCGCGGGAGTTTGACGCCGCGCTGTCCTTCAAGCCAAATAAAGCCGACTGGCTCGACGGCCATTGGGCCGGGCTGAAGCCGGGCTATCAATCCTCGGACGACGAGCGGCGCGGCAAGACCGGGACGCCCCTGGAAACCCTTCGCGAGATCGGCCAAAAGCTAACGGTCGTGCCGGAAGGGTTCAATATTCATCGCACGATTCGACGCTTTCTCGATGCGCGCCGCGCGGCGATCGAGACGGGGGTCGGCATAGACTGGGCGACCGCCGAGGCGCTCGCGTTTGGCACTTTGCTGCGGGAGGGACATCGGGTTCGCTTCTCGGGGCAAGACAGCGAGCGCGGAACCTTTTCGCAGCGGCACGCCGTTTTGATCGATCAGGAGAACGAGAGCCGATATATTCCGCTCGATCATTTGGGCAGCGCCAAGGGCCAGTTCGAGATCATTAACTCGATGCTGTCGGAAGAGGCCGTGCTCGGGTTCGAATATGGCTATTCCCTCGCCGAGCCTCAAACTCTCGTGCTTTGGGAGGCGCAATTCGGCGATTTCGCCAATGGCGCGCAGGTGGTTTTCGATCAGTTCGTGTCGTCGGGCGAGCGTAAATGGCTTCGCATGTCGGGACTCGTCTGCCTGTTGCCGCACGGATATGAAGGCCAGGGGCCGGAACATTCCTCGGCGCGACTTGAGCGTTTCCTGCAACTGGCCGCCGAGGACAATATCCAGGTCGCCAATTGCTCGACGCCGGCCAATTACTTTCACATCCTGCGCCGACAGCTCCATCGTAACATTCGCAAACCTCTGGTTCTGATGACGCCGAAATCGCTGCTGCGTCACAAGCGCTGCGTTTCACGGATCGAGGATTTTGGTCCGAGCGAAGGGTTTCACCGGCTTTTGTCGGACCATGCCATGAAACCCGCGGAAGACGGGGCATTTAAACTGCGGCCGGCGGAAGCGATTCGCCGCGTCGTGCTTTGCTCCGGGAAGGTCTATTACGATCTGCTGGAGGAGCGCGACAAGCGGGGCGCCGACGACATATATCTCTTGCGTGTCGAGCAACTCTATCCACTGCCGTTGAAGCAGCTGATCGTGCGCCTGTCGCAATACAAAACAGCCGAAATCGTCTGGTGCCAGGAAGAGCCCAAGAACATGGGCGCCTGGTCGTATGTCGAGCCTTATCTCGAGTGGGCGTTGGCGCAAGCGGGCGGCGCGACCAAGCGGGCGCGTTACGCCGGACGTCCGCCGTCGGCCTCGACGGCCGCGGGCACGATGTCAAAGCATCTCGCGCAGCTCAAGGCGCTTCTCGACGAGGCTTTGGGATAGAATTCGCGCCTCGAGGTGGGCGTTCGAACGAGAAGCATTTCTGGCCGCCGGCCGGAAGCAAGGATGCAGCGCCGGCAGAGCATGCCGTGGCCAAGGCGATGGATGATGCGGCGATGACTGAGATTCGTGTGCCGACCCTAGGTGAGTCCGTAACCGAGGCGACAATCGGCCGTTGGTTCAAGCAACCCGGCGACGCGGTTCGGGCGGATGAAGCGCTGGCCGAGCTGGAGACCGACAAGGTTACGCTCGAAGTCAACGCGCCCGCGTCGGGCGTCCTCGCCGAAATTGTCGCCAAGGAGGGCGAGACCGTGACGCCCGGCGCGCTGTTGGGCCAGATAACCGAGGGAGCGGCGAGCGCCAAGCCGGCTTCTCCTCCGGCGGCGAAGCCCACGCCGCAGGTCTCCGCGCCGCAGGTCTCCGCGCCGCCGGCCATGCCGCCCTCGCCCGCGGCCGCCAAGATCGCCCTTGACCGGGGCGTTGATCTTGCCTCGGTCGCCGGTTCCGGCAAGCGCGGGCAAGTCCTCAAGAGCGACTTGATCGCGGCGGCGCCAACGTCTTCGATCCAGCTCCCACCGGCGCGGCCACGCGAAGAAACACGGGCCGAGGCGCCGCCGCCCCCGAGAGCGGCGCGGGGAGAAGACCAACCGCGCGAGGAACGGGTGCGCTTAAGTCGCTTGCGCCAAACCATCGCCCGGCGGCTTAAGGAGGCGCAAAACGCCGCCGCGATGCTGACGACGTTCAATGAGGTCGATATGAGCGCGGTGATGGAGCTGCGCAACCGTTACAAGGATTTGTTCGAAAAGAAACACGGCGTGAAGCTTGGCTTCATGGGCTTTTTCGTCAAGGCGTGCTGCCAGGCGCTGGAAGACGTTCCCGCCGTCAACGCCGAGATCGACGGCCCCGACATCGTCTATAAGCATTTCGCCCATATCGGCGTCGCCGTCGGAACCGACAAGGGGCTCGTCGTCCCGGTCGTGCGCGACGCGGATAAGATGGAGATAGCGCGGATCGAGAAGACCATTGGCGCGCTCGGCAAGAAGGCCAGGGAGGGGCGGCTCGACCTCGAAGAACTGCAGGGAGGGACGTTTACGATCTCCAACGGCGGAATCTACGGCTCGCTCATGTCGACCCCGATTCTCAACGCGCCGCAGTCTGGCATCCTCGGAATGCACAAGATTCAGGAGCGGCCAGTCGTCATCAATGGCAAGATCGAGATCCGGCCCATGATGTATCTCGCTCTGTCTTACGACCACCGCATCGTCGACGGCAAGGAGGCCGTGACGTTCCTTGTCCGCGTGAAGGAATTGCTTGAAGATCCAGAGCGGCTCATCCTTGATCTATAAAGCGATCGGGAGCTCTTTAAATATCCCGGGCCGTACGTATCTATATTCAGGAGCGCGCTGCGGCGCAGGCGCCAAGGCGGCGGGTTTACGACAAACCGCCCAGGAGAGTGACTATGCAAGCAAAAATTGCCCCCGAGAGCCAGACGCCACGGCTCACCCCCGAACAATTCGCCCATCTGGGAGACGGAGCCATCGCCTATGTGCGCTACATGCGCTCGGAGGACGTGACGCGCCTTTATCCGCAGGCTCCGGAAATCGGTCCTGGTTTGACCGTTTTCGCATTGCTGTCCGCCGACGGTTCGCCAATCGTACTAGCGGACACGAAGGAGGGCGCCCTCGCCAACGCATGGGAAAACAAACTGATGACCGTCAGTTTGCACTGACGAGTCACCCTGCGGACCGGCTTTCATGCGGGAGGTAAGGAAATTGCATCTCCAATAGGG
>JBAWEN010000112.1:0-13319 GCA_049591215.1 Methylocystis sp.
CCGTTCGCATTGCTGCTCCATTGCCCGAGGCGCCGTTCCAAAGAGACGACGCGCGAGAGGCTTTATTTTTTTCGCGGAGCCTCCGACTTCAAAGTTTATTCAACGCCAGGCCGTCACTTGGGTATAAGAATGAGGCATGAGTTGAAGCTCCTCGGGCATCGCCCCAGACGAGGGCCATCATCACAAACGTGTTGCCGCGTATTGTCGCATCTTTCAACATGAATCCAGCCGCGTTTCAATAAAGAGGTTCCGTCGACCTATTCAATGCGCCTATATCGGCCGGTCGCCGTGCCCGGCGCGACGATCGGATCGCTTTAGGCGACATCGTCGCCAATCGCTTTTTCGCCATGGCGGTGCGAGCAACAGCCTCGACGACATTTACGGCGTGTAGATGGAGGAGGCATTGATTGGCCTCCATCGCCATTCTTTAATCTCTGGCATATCTTCTCCGCGGGCGCGGACGTAGGCATCATGCTCGATTAACTTGTCGCGCAATGCCTGTTTGACGTATGCGGCACGCGCGCCAAGCCGCGGCAACCGATCAATCACATCGGCCGCAAGATGAAACCGGTCGAGATCGTTGCGCACCACCATGTCGAACGGCGTGGTGGTCGTGCCTTCCTCCTTGTAACCTCGAACATGAATGTTATCGTGGTTTGTCCGTCGATAGGTCAGTCGGTGGATCAACCAGGGATAGCCATGATGCGCGAATATCACTGGCCGATCTTTCGTGAACAGCACATCGAATTCACGATCTGTAATCCCGTGCGGATGCTCCTCATGCGGCTGGAGCGTCATTAGGTCGACTACGTTCACCACTCGGATTTTCAACTCCGGTATGTGCTGGCGCAAGAAGTCGGTGGCGGCCAAGGTCTCAAGGGTTGGCACGTCGCCAGCGCAGGCCATCACTACATCAGGCTCGGCGCCCCGATCGTTGCTCGCCCATTCCCAAATGCCAATTCCAGCCGTGCAGTGTTTGATTGCCTCGTCCATGCCGAGCCATTGCGGCGCGGGCTGCTTGCCGGCGACAATGACGTTGATTCGGTTCCAGCTACCCAAACAGTGATCGGTCACAAACAGAAGCGAATTGGCGTCAGGCGGCAGATACACGCGCACGATGTCGGACTTCTTGTTGCAGACGTAATCAATGAACCCCGGATCCTGATGGCTGAAGCCGTTGTGATCCTGTCGCCAGACATGCGAGGTCAAAAGATAGTTGAGCGACGCGATCGGCCGCCGCCATGGAATCTCGTTGCAGCTTTTCAACCACTTCGCGTGCTGATTGAACATCGAGTCAACGATGTGGATGAAGGCCTCGTAGCAGTTGAATAGGCCGTGTCGCCCCGTCAACAGATATCCTTCAAGCCAGCCCTGGCAGGTGTGTTCCGATAGAATCTCCATGACACGCCCGTCTGGCGCGAGGTGATCGTCGTATGGAACCGTCGCGGCGTCCCAGGCGCGGTTCGTCGCCTCGAATACCTTCGAAAGGCGATTCGAGGCTGTCTCGTCTGGTCCGAACACGCGGAAGTCGCGACGGCTCTCGCTCGCGCGCAAGACATCGCGCAAGTAAGCGCCCAGGATCGAAGTTGCTTCGGCGTCCTTTTCGCCGGGTCGCTCCAGCTCGACCGCATAATCCGCGATGTCGGGCAGGTCGAGCGGGCGCATGAGCAGGCCGCCATTGGCATGTGGATTGGCGCTCATGCGCCGGTCGCCGCGAGGGGCGAGCGCCGCGATATCTGGCTGCAAGGCGCCGTCGTGGTCGAACAATTCCTCCGGACGGTAGCTTCTCATCCACTCCTCGAGTAGACGAAGGTGCGCCGGATTCGTCGCCAGCTCCGCGATAGGCGCCTGATGCGACCGCCAGAACCCTTCGGTCTTCAAGCCGTCGACCTCCTTCGGGCCGGTCCAGCCTTTCGGAGTTCTGAGAATGATCATCGGCCAGGCCGGACGCTCAACGCTGCCGTTGACTCGCGCCGCATGCTGGATGGCGCCAATTTCCGACATCACCTGGTCGAGCGTCGCCGCCATCCGCTGATGGACGGACTCGGGACAATCACCGGAGACAAGATGCGGCCTATAGCCATAACCGAGAAAGAGATTGAGCAACTCTTCCTCGCTAATCCGCGCGAGGACCGCCGGATTGGCGATTTTATAACCGTTAAGATGGAGAATGGGCAGAACCGCGCCATCGATCGCGGCGTTGAGAAACTTGTTCGAGTGCCAGGACGTCGCCATTGGCCCGGTCTCGGCCTCGCCGTCTCCAACGACACAGGCGACGATGAGTCCAGGATTGTCGAAAGCCGCGCCGTAGGCATGCGCAAGCGCGTAGCCGAGTTCGCCTCCTTCGTGAATGGAACCCGGTGTTTCCGGCGCGACATGGCTCGGAATTCCACCCGGAAAGCTGAACTGCTTGAACAACCGCCGCATCCCCAGCTCATTTTGCGAAACATGCGGATAGGTTTCGCTGTAGGTTCCCTCAAGCCATGTATTCGCCACCACTCCCGGCCCGCCGTGCCCCGGCCCCGCAATATAGATCATGTCTAAATTGTGAGCTTTTATAACGCGGTTAAGATGGACATAGATCAAGTTCAGGCCCGGCGTAGTGCCCCAATGCCCCAAGATGCGCGGTTTCGCGTGCTTCAACTCGAGGGGCTCCCGCAGCAGCGGGTTATCGAGGAGATAGATTTGGCCGACGGAGAGGTAGTTGGCCGCGCGCCACCATGAATCGATGAGCCGCAATTCTTCAGGCGACAATCGCTTGGCTTTATCGCTCTGTTCCCGTTCGCACATACCGGTTTATCCTTTCTCTACTCCGTCGCCAGACCGAGACGCCAGCTTCAGGCGTGGCGGCCGCCGCCTCCCACGCCGGTCCTTCGTTGCAAGTCAGGTAGATCGCCCTGGGCTGAGGACCATTCTTTTTGCTCGGGCGCCGCGAGAAATGGCGAACCCCGCGCATGGGCGGAGCCGGATGGGGAGCTTGCGGCGCCAGATGTGACAAAAATTCCTGGTCGGAGGTCAGCGCCGGAGCGCGCTCATGGAATGCCGCCCCGCGGCGCCAGCGGCAAAAGCCGCGCCTCTGTCGCGTTAGCGAGCCTGGAGCGCGGTTTGCCGCGACGGCTCGCCGATTGAAAGCCGGGTTCAGCGCCGCCGCCGCTTACCGGCTCAAAAAACCCCCTGGATTCCCTTCGCAATAGACGGCGCGACGCGACAAGGCGACCATAAAGATCGACGTAATCTCTAGCCATGCGCTCGACCGTGAAGCGTCGCTCGAATGTCGCGCGAACCTTGGCGCGGTCCAACTCGGCGACGCGGTGAACCGCGGCGACGGCTTGCTCAACATTGTCGACGATTAACCCGGATATGCCTTCCTCCACGATTTCCGGAACTGATCCGCGACGCAGCGCAATTATGGGCGTACCGCAGGCCATCGCCTCGATCATGACGAGCCCGAACGGTTCCGGCCAGTCGATGGGAAATAGCAGGGCAGTCGCCTCGCCAAGCAGTTCCGCCTTTTCTTCCTCGTTGATCTCGCCGATAAACTGGACATTCGAATGAGCACGAATCATGGGCTGAATTTTTTCGTCCCAATAGGCTTGATCGACCCGGTCCACCTTGGCCGCGATCTTCAGCGGCACGCCGGCCTTCGCCGCGATCTCGATCGCCAGATCGGGCCGTTTTTCCGGAGAAATCCGGCCGAGGAACACGAGATAACCGCCGCGCGAGGCAGGTTGAAACGGCAGCAGATCACACGGCAGCCCATGATGAACCGTGCCGATCCAATGCGCCTGGCGCAAATATCCGCGTTGGTCACTTGAGATCGAGACCAGCGGCATGTCGTGAAATATTCCGTAAAAGCGCTCTAAATCTGGCGAATCCAGCCGGCCATGGTGCGTCGTCAGCGCCGGACGCGACAATTGGTGAACCAACGGGGCGTGCAGATAGTCAATATGGAAGTGCAGGATATCGAACTCGTGCGCTTGTCGCCGGACCTGTTCCACCATCATGATGTGATATGGCAGCGGGTCGAGGGTCGACGGATTGAGCCGCAGCGCCATGTCGCAACAAGGCACAAGCGTGGCCAACGTCTCGGAGTCGCCGCTGGCGAACAGCGTAACGTCGTGTCCTTGCCGGACAAGCTCCTCGGTCAGATACGATACGATACGTTCCGTGCCGCCGTAGAGCTTGGGTGGCACGCATTCACACAAAGGAGCAATTTGGGCAATTCTCATCGACGAAACCTCCTCGACTTTCCGCCGCCTGAACTATGTTAATGTTGTATGGACCGGAACGGAGTCCAGCCAACGACAACACAAAATCTTTCTCATGCAGTCAGACTCGCCCGAAAAGAAGCCGATAGTAGAGGCGCCCGCGAACTTGGACACGGCCGCCGAGGCGCCATCTTATATTCTCGCGACCGGGCCGGCGGCGCGGCCTCGGCGCACTTTGAAATATGATGACAGCTTTATGGTTCTCGATAGCCACGGGGATGTCGGCGCATCGATGGGTGGTCCGGACGGGCTTTTTCATGCGGACACACGACACTTATCCCGCCTTGAGTTATCGCTGAACGAGTTTCAGCCGCTCTTGCTCGGCTCGAATCTTAGCGACGATAACGCCATTCTCACGGTCGATCTCACAAATCCAGATTTGTTCTTCGACAAGCGTCTTATCCTCGCCAAGGATACGGTGCACATCCTGCGCACCGCGTTCCTGTGGCGCGGCGTCGCCTATCAAAGAGTAGGTCTTCGCAATTACGGCGCTCGACGGCTTGCTGTTCGCCTCTCATTCGCCTTCGATAGTGATTTCGCCGACCTTTTCGAGGTGCGTGGATTGCGGCGCGAAAAGCGCGGGGTCATTTTTCGTGACGCGATCGCGCCTGATCGGGTGGCGCTCAAATATCAGGGCCTCGATGGCGAGCCGCGACACACAAACTTGACATTCGCCCCCGTCCCGAAAACGCTTGACGTGGCCAGTGCGTCCTACGCCATCGATCTTCCGCCGGGACGGACCAGATCGATCTTTCTCACGGTTGATTGCAACCCTGTCGGCGACCCCAGGCCGTTGCAATTGTTCCGCGGCGTACGCGCGGCCCGGCGCGAGTTAAAAGCGGCGACCCCGGACGCGACCACCGTCGAGACCTCGAACCAGATTTTCAATGAGGTGTTGTGCCGGTCGATGGCTGACCTGCATATGTTGACGACCGACACGCCCGAAGGGCGATATCCTTATGCTGGCACTCCCTGGTATTCGACGACATTCGGCCGCGATGGCCTCATCACCGCCATGCAAATGCTGTGGATTGATTCTGGCGTCGCCCGCGGCGTGCTGAAGCGCCTTGCCGCCTATCAGGCGAAGACGACCGATCCGGAGGCGGATGCCCAGCCTGGGAAAATTTTGCATGAAATGCGCCGCGGCGAAATGGCGGCGCTCCATGAGATTCCGTTCGGGCTGTACTATGGCAGCGTCGATTCGACCCCGCTTTTCGTGCTGCTCGCCGGTCTTTATTTTGAACGCACGGGCGATGCCGAGACGCTTGCGGAACTTTGGCCTTCAATTGAATCGGCGTTGCGATGGATCGACAGCTTCGGTGATCCTGACCGGGACGGATTTGTTGAATACGAGCGCGCGGGACCGCAGGGGCTGTTGAACCAGGGATGGAAAGATTCTCACGACGCAATTTTTCATTCCAACGGCAGCATAGCCAAAGGGCCGATCGCCCTTTGCGAAGTTCAAGGCTACGTGTTCGCGGCTAAGCGCGCGATCGCGCGCTATGCGCGGTGGACGGGACAAGAGGTCTACGCGGACAGACTGGAACTGGAGGCAAAGCGCTTGGCCGAGCGCTTCGAATCCGCGTATTGGTGTCCCGACCTCCAAACCTATGCGCTCGCGCTCGACGGGGCGAAAAAGCCGTGCCGCGTCCGTACGTCAAATGCGGGTCAGGTCTTGTTCACCGGAATTGCTTCGGCCGAACGCGCCGCGCAAGTGGCGAAGGATCTTTTGGGGCCACAATTTTTCTCGGGCTGGGGCATTCGCACGGTTGCCTCCGGGCAATCACGATACAACCCAATGTCCTACCATAACGGCTCGATCTGGCCACATGACAACAGCCTCATCGCGCTGGGCTTCGCCCGCTACAATCAGCAGGCCGCTATCGAGCGGCTGTTTACGGCACTGTTCGAGGCGGCGAGCTATATGGAGTTTCGACGCCTCCCAGAGCTGTTTTGCGGCTTGCAGCGCGCACGAGGTCGCGGACCCACGCTCTATCCCGTCGCCTGCTCGCCGCAGGCTTGGGCAAGCGCGACTCCGTTTGCGTTGCTCGCCGCCTCGCTTGGTCTGGAATTCGATCCCCAGGCCGGTGAAATCCGTATGAGAAATCCGCATCTGCCCGCTTCGCTCGACGAAGTCGTAATCCGAAGACTCCGGTTGGGAGAGGCAAGTCTCGATGTTAAAGTCCGTCGTCATAGAGGCGATGTATCTGTTGAGGTGCTGGAAAATCACGGAGCGATTCAGCTCGCCATACTGCACGTGAGGTGAAATTGGCGGGACGCCGTTTCGGTCAGCCGGCGCGATCATGACCGCGAGGGCGGCCTGTCTCCTGCACCGCTCGAATAGCGACGAGCCGGGGCGAAGCGACCGGTTCGGCCTTGATTTCGAACAGCGTCTCTGGAACTCCGGCCGTCTTTGGGCGTTCGTCTTCTAGACAGACCTGCGCTGATCGGCCGCTTTTTGGCGAGGGTGCGCACAAACCGGCCAAGTGTGCTAGTCAAAGTCAGCGACGGGGAATTGCGATGCCGAGCCAGATTGCAGATTACGCGCATGATGCCTGGGCGGCGCTGCTGGAGCACTATGCCGCGATCCGTCGCTTTACCGAGGAGCTCGCCGCGCGCCTTAGCCCCGAGGACCAATGTGTGCAGTCGATGCCCGACGCCAGTCCCGCGAAATGGCACCTCGGCCATACCGCGTGGTTTTTCGAGTCCTTCATCCTGGAGCGTTTCGATGCGGGCTATAAGCCCGTTGACCGCGGCTATTCGTTCTTGTTCAATTCCTATTACGATGCGCTCGGGCCGCGCCATTCCCGAGCCGAGCGGGGCTTGATAACGCGGCCGTCCGCCGCCGAGGTGATAGCGTACCGGCGCCGCGTCGATGAAGCGATAGCCGCTCTCTTCCATACAGCGAGCGACGCCGCGCGCTCATCCATAGCGACGGTGATTGATTTGGGCCTCAATCATGAGCAACAGCATCAGGAGCTGATTCTCACCGACATCAAGCATGCCTTTTTCCGCAACCCAATGTTCCCGTGCTACGCACCGCCCGCGATCGCCGCCGTTCATCCCGCGGCGCCGCTGCGCTGGATTGATTTTCGCGGCGGCGCCGTGTCCATCGGCCACGATGGCGACGTCTTCGCCTATGACAACGAAAGGCCCCGGCACGAGGTGCTGCTCGCGCCATACCGCCTCGCCTCGCGTCCCGTAACCTGCGGCGAATATCTCGGCTTCATCGAGGAGCGTGGTTATGATCGGCCGCGGCTCTGGCTTTCGGACGGCTGGGCGACCGCGCGCGCCGAAGGCTGGAAAGCGCCGTCGTATTGGTTCAAGGATGACCACGGAGACTGGCGAATATTTACGCTCAACGGCGTCAAGACGCTCGATCCGGACGAGCCCGTGGCTCATGTCAGCCTTTATGAGGCCGCGGCATATGCGGAATGGGCGGGTAAACGGCTCCCCACGGAATTTGAATGGGAAGCCGCCGCCGCCACGGAGGCGGTCGCCGGGCATTTTCTTGATCCGGCCCGCCCCCATCCGGAGCGAAGCGTCGATGGGCCCGGCTTAAATCAGATTTACGGAGATGTGTGGGAGTGGACGCGCTCATCCTACGATCCATATCCAGGATTTAAACCGTTCTCTGGCGCGGCCGCGGAATACAACGGCAAGTTCATGATCGGCCAGGTGGTGCTGCGAGGCGGTTCCTGCGCCACGCCCGACGGGCATATCAGGCCCACGTACCGCAATTTCTTTCCGCCGAACGCACGTTGGCAGTTCAGCGGCATTCGTCTTGCCGAGGATGCATGAGCGATTCCAATCCTAGCGACATAGCCATTGGCCCGTCGCCAACCGAGCGCGCGGACGCCGATGATTTCGCCCGCGCGCTGTTGGCCGGGCTGAACGCCGTCCGCAAACAAATCCCCTGCAAATATTTTTACGACGCCGAGGGGTCGGCGCTGTTCGAAGATATCTGCGCCGTTCCGGAATATTACGTCGCGCGGACAGAACTGGCTCTGCTGGCGCGACACGCGGATGAGTTCGCCGCGCTCGTCGGCGCCGACGCGGAGCTTATCGAGTTCGGCGCGGGTTCGGGACGAAAGGTGCGACTTTTGCTCGACGCCGTGGTCCGACCGCGCGCCTATCTGCCGATCGACATCTCGAGCGACTATCTTCTCGCATCCGCCGCGAGGATCGATGCGGACTATCCCGATCTGATCGTCAAGCCGGTGATCGCCGACTTTTCACGACCGTTCGTATTGCCGCCAGTGACGCGCGGCGCGCGGCGACGCATCGGATTTTTTCCCGGCTCGACCATCGGCAATTTCACTCCCGCGGCGACGCTGCGATTTCTGCGCAACGCTGCTCGGCTATTCCGCGGCGGGGGTCTGCTCGTGGGCGTGGATCTCGTCAAGGACCCCGCGGTCCTGCACGCGGCCTACAATGACGCGGTTGGGCTCACGGCGGCGTTCAACAAAAACCTGCTGGCTCGGGCCAACCGGGAGCTTGGCGCCGGTTTTGATCCGGCCCGGTTCCATCACCACGCTTGCTACAATCCGTCGCGTCAGCGCATCGAAATGTATTTGGTCAGCGCCGCGCGTCAGCAAGTGAGGATCGACGGGCGCTCCGTTTCCTTCGTCGAGGGCGAGGCGGTGCACACCGAGAATTCCCACAAAATGACCATCGAAGGCTTTCGCTCTCTCGCCGCGAAAGCAGGTTTCGCGCCGCGCGCGGTGTGGTGCGACGTCCAGCGATTGTTTAGCCTGCATTGGCTGGAGGCGAACTGAACGTGGCTAACGCCGCGCGAGCGGATGGCTCGAACGCGGCGGCATCCCGGTTCGATCGCTGCGCTATATGAGATGGCGCGAACCCATGAACTGGCGGCGGAAGCGCTCATGATCCGATTTGAATGCGTCAGCAAGTCCTACGGCGGCTCGGTGGTGATCGACAGCCTCACCGTCACGATACGGCAAAACCAAACGACCGCCCTTATCGGGCCGTCGGGTTCTGGAAAATCCACTCTGCTCGCGTTGATCATCGGCCTCGAATCGCCGGACAAAGGAGCGATAATGATCGACGCGGAGCCGCTCACCGCTCGGTCTGCCCTCCGCTTACGCAGGCGCATGGGATACGTCATTCAAGATGGCGGATTATTTCCTCATTTGAACGCCCGCCAAAATATCGATCTCATGGCGAAGGAGGTCGGCTGGCCGCTGAAACAGCGTCATGAGCGGGTGGATGAACTTTGTACGCTGACGCGCTTTCCTCCCTCGGCTCTCGATCGCTTTCCGATGGAATTGTCCGGGGGTCAGCGTCAGCGCGTTTCCCTGATGCGAGCATTGATGCTCGACCCCGACATTCTCCTCATGGACGAACCCTTGGGCGCGCTCGACCCGATGATCCGCGCCGAGTTGCAAGAGGAACTCAAGAGCATATTCCGCGGTCTGGCGAAAACCGTCGTGCTCGTGACCCATGACCTTGGCGAAGCGGCGTTCTTTGGCGATGCGATTGTCCTCCTGCACGAGGGCCGCATCGTTCAGCAGGGCCAATTTCGCGATCTGGTCGAGCGTCCGGCCGAGCCGTTCGTCGCTCAGTTCGTTAATGCTCAATTGGGGCGCCTCGCCGCCATGAATGGCCTGGCGCTGACCGCGCAAGCGAGGCAGGGATGAAACATGTCCGCGAAACGCTTTTGCTCGCGGTGATCCTGGCGATGATAGCCGTGTCGTCTCTGGCCGAAGGCGCGCCCGAGGAGGTTCGAATCGGCTCGAAAAAATTCACCGAGTCCGTAATCCTCGCGGATCTCGCCGCGCGGCTCGCCGCCTCGACCGGCGCCGCCGTCGTGCATCGCCAGGAACTCGGCGGGACGCGGCTGTTGTGGGACGCGCTGCTGGCGAATGAGATCGACATATACCCGGAATATACGGGAACCCTGAAGCAAGAGATTTTGGCGAATGAGGATGTCGTCGAAGAAGCGTCGCTCCAACGCGCGCTCGCGACAAGAAACTTGAGCATGAGCCGCCCTCTCGGCTTCGGCAATAGCTATGCGCTCGGCATGATGCGTCAAACGGCGAATCGATTGCGGATCGAAACCATCTCCGACCTCGCGCGGCATCCCGCGCTCCGGTTTGGACTGAGTGACGAATTCCTGAGCCGTCAGGACGGATGGCCGGCGATTCGTCTAGCCTATGGGCTGAACGCCGCGAGCCCGCGCGGCATGGATCATGACATCGCGTACAAAGGCCTCGCCGACGGCTCGATCGACGTTATCGACCTCTACACGACGGATCCCGAGGTCGACTATTACGGCGTCGAGACGCTCGCCGACGATCGTCATCTGTTCGCGGATAATCGAGCCGTCCTGATCTACCGCGCCGATTTGGAGAAGCGCGCGCCGAAAGCGCTACGCGCCGTGCTGCGACTCGAAGGGGCGATCGATGATCGGAGCATGAGCGGAATGAACAAAGCGGCAAAGATCGATCGGCGGCCGGAAACGCAAGTCGCGGCGGCATTCCTCGCAACGTCCTTTGGATTGGCCAATGTCGAGCGCGATGAAGGACTGATGAGCCGGATCGCACGACGCACCATCGAACATCTCCGCCTGACCCTTCTCTCGCTCGGCGCAGCGATTGTTGTCGCTCTGCCGCTTGGTGTTATCGCCGCGAAGCGGCCTACGCTTGGTCACGCTATATTGGCTATCGCCAGCGTGCTTCAGACGATTCCATCGCTGGCGCTGCTCGTGTTCATGATTCCGATCTTCGGTATTGGAGCGGCGCCCGCCATCGCGGCGCTCTTCCTTTACAGCCTGTTGCCCATCATCAGGAACACGGCCTCGGGATTTGCAAACATTCCACCTTCGCTCCGCAATTCCGCGATCGCGCTCGGGCTGACTCCAATGCAGCGGCTCAGGCTAATTGAGCTGCCATTGGCGTCGCCCGCGGTTCTCGCCGGCATGAAGACGGCGGCGGTGATCAACGTCGGCACGGCGACGCTGGGAGCGTTGATCGGGGCGGGCGGTTACGGTCAACCGATCTTCGCGGGCGTGCGGCTCGACAATTTTAACTTGATTCTTGAAGGCGCCGTGCCGGCGGCGCTGCTCGCGCTCCTCGTTCAAGGGCTGTTCGAACTCGCCGAGCAACACCTCGTCCCGCGCGGGCTACGACTGAAGCCGAGCGCTTCGATATGACCCGGTGATCGAGCTGCTCGAACTGGCTAGACGCCATAACCGCATCATTTTTGCGCCTGCGCGTCAGCCTCGCCCGGCACGGCCACCTCCTCGTGCAGTGTGTCGCGCACGTAGAGCTTCGTCACCAGCACGTAGAGCAACACGGTGATCGGCGCGGCGAAGACCGTCGCCGTCGCGCCGAACGCTTCGCCGAACGCGACGATGCTCAACAACATGAGCGCGGGCGGCACGGACACCATGCGCTGCTGGATGATCGGCATGACCACATAGCCGTCGATTTGGTGGATGAGGAGATAGGCGCCGATGGTCCACGCCAGCGCGGTCCAGCTGACGGTCGCCGCGACGAGCACTGAAGGGATCATCGCGACGATGGGGCCGATATAAGGCACGAATTGCGCGACATACGCGATCGCGCCGAGCGCGTAGGGCGAGGGCAGGCCCACGAGCCAGACGGCGACGCCGACCATGACGCCGACGAGCGCCATCTCGATAAGCTGGCCCAGGATCCAGAGCCTCAGCGCGCCGGCGAGATCGACGATGGTTTCGTCGGCGCCCTTGCGATGGGGCTTCGGAAACAGAAGGCTCAGGCCTTCGCGATAAAGCGCCGGATCGGCGGCGATGAAGGCGCCGACGACGATGGCGATCACCACGGCGGCCAGGAAACCCGCGCTGATCCTGAACACCCGCTCCAGGAGATCGGACAGGGAGAACGTGCCCTCCTGGACATGCGAAAGCAGCGTCTCGCCAAAGGTCGAGCCCTGCAGCAAATCGGTGATTTGCTTCTGGCCTGCCTCGGCGCGGCGAAGGATCTCCTGCAACTCGTCGCCCATGCCGCTGCCGAAGAGATAAAAAACGCCAGCGAGCACGGCGAGGATCAGCAGTCCAGCGATCGCTAGCGCGACGGCTTTCGGCAGCCGGATCTTGCGAAGCGGCCAGGCGACGACGTGGAGCAACACGGCGACCAAGACGGCGCCGGTCAAGAGAAGCACGACGTCGAACAGTTTCCAGATGACGAGCGGCGTCAGCGCGAGAGCTATGAAGATGACGGCGCGCTTGGAGAACTCCGCGGTGTTGATCGGCATGGAATGGCTCCAGGATCACCAATATGTCTGTATCTAGGGCGTGCCGCCAAACAGGGGATTCCTCGCGGGAGCTTTGCATCATTCAGGGGGCGTCGCCCGAGGGTGTGCGCCAACGAAAATGAAGAAGGACGCCTGGAGGCGTTCATCGCCAATTCCGCGCGAATGCGCGGGTTGTGTGACGGTTCGAGTTGAAGGTCGTTTTCCGCAATGGACGAGCGCGGATTAGAAGTAACCAGTAACCATGAAATGTCCATGACCGGCCTGGGCCTCAGTCGGCTTGGTTTTTCTCCAAATGAGATTGAGGCGGAACCGAACGCGATGGTTAAAACAGAACCGCAAGCGCGGAAGAAGATTCCTGGCGTGATAAAATCCTTGGGAAAATATGGGCGTTCACAGGAGCGTCCGCGGGCGTCGGTCGAACGGTTTGTTTAGGCGATTGGGGCGATGAAAGTCCCCTCGAGGATGACAAGATCGCGATGTCGATTTCAATGACGCCGCTTATTTGCGTCGCTCGTTGATGCTGAAATCCATGACTTCTGGCTGCGTCGTAATCTATCTTCGTCCATCGGATGATCGAGTTCCGAACGAAGCCACATGAGAAACAATTTGGCGGCGCCCATCTGAGTTGCGAAGGCACCGAGACGGGATTCGTTGATCCCGACGTAGCTCATGCATTTGTTCTTGATGCTAGCCGAAATCCCTTGCTTCTGGCGCAAGGATTCGCCTTGCTTCATTGCTGCTTTCGAAATCATACGGAACACTTCCTTTAGCGTGTCGGGTTGCAACGTATTGTGA
>JBAWEN010000113.1:0-2064 GCA_049591215.1 Methylocystis sp.
TGCACTCTTGAACCGGTAGCATGCGCGCGAAGCAATTCGGTGCTGGCGCGCCGCAAGCCCTGGAATGCGCTCGGCAAAGATGCGCCGCTCGCATTGCTCGTTTCGACATCGCCAGCGTGTGAGCCGGGCTCGAACTTCGACATATGCTCCCTGCGCCCTCAGCCACCCCATTTTTCGTCGCAGGCCTTTTGCAACCTTGGGTGTAATTTTGGATTGAGAAACACTCGCTGTGCGAGTCTTGCGGCGCGGGAATTTCGTTTTGCGGCCATCGTTGGTGAGGGCGTGCCATCCAAAGTTGCCCTTTCGCCCAACTAATTCTTCAGTCAACGGGCCAAAAAGTGCCAAAATTGGGCTGTTTTAACAATGAGGGGATTTCTGAGCCCTGCGCCGGAAGATCGCGGCGTGTTCGACGATATGAACTTTGCCGCGAATGCGATCGAACCCCGCAAAGCGGGCACGCTGCGTGACCTCGTTGCATGGAGCCTTTGCAAGGCGTGTTTGGACGTTGAGGAAGCCTTTTGCGCCGAATTTCCTTAAAATCCCGACTCACCTGCATCGTTGCAACAAAGTTGATTGACGCACAATTTCGACGGCAGTCTCGATGATCTGGTCCAGCACGAGTCTCCGGCTCGCGGCGCGAATGGCGTCTGGCTGCCGGTTCCCAACGGGCGTTTCGCTCTGGTAATGCGCGCCTATCCGCGCACGGCGACACGTATTATTATCCGCCGATCGAGCGGATCGCCGAGGAGCGCTGACTATGCCTCACGGGCACCGGGACGCGGCAAGCCCCAAATCCCTTATGTCGGCGGCCAGCGCATCGACGCGGGCGGGATCGGCGTCCCAAGCGAACATGAAACGCCCGCCCGCGCCGATGAAAGTGTAAAAGCGCCAGCCACGCTGCCTTAGCCCCTCGAGAACCGCGGGGCTGGCGCCGAGAAAGACCGAATTGGCTTCGACCGGGAAAATGGGCGCCACGCCGGGAATGCCCTTGATCCCCGCCTCCAGCCTGCGGGCGCAGGCATTGCCGTGGGCGGCGTTGGCGAGCCAGGCCCCGCTTTCCAACATGCCGAGCCACGGCGCGGCCAGAAATCGCATTTTCGAGGCCAGCTGCCCCGCCTGTTTGCAGCGATACTCAAAATCCTCGGCAAGTCGCCGATCGAAAAACAGGATGGCTTCGCCCACGGCCATGCCGTTTTTTGTCCCGCCAAAGCAAAGCACGTCGACGCCGACCTTCCATGTGAGTTCCGCCGGCGCGCATTCGAGCGTCGCGCAGGCATTGGCAAAACGCGCCCCATCCATATGCAGTCGCAAACCCAGTTCGCGGCAAACGGCTGAAAGCGCTTTGATCTCCCCGATGCTGTAAATCTGCCCCGTTTCCGTCGCCTGGGTGATCGTGACGGCGCTCGGCTTGGGGAAATGAATGTCCGACCTTCCCGTTGCCAAAGCGCGCACGGACTGCGGTGCTAGCTTGCCATCTTCGCCGGCCGCGACCAGCAGTTTCGATCCGTTTGAAAAAAATTCCGGCGCGCCGCATTCGTCAGTTTCGACATGGGCGACGGACGAGCAAATGACGCTGTGAAATGATTGGCACAGAGCGGACAGAGCCAGCGCATTGGCGGCCGTGCCGTTGAAAGCGAAATAGACGTCGCAATTGGTCTCGAACAGGTTGCGGAAGGCGTCAGCGGCGCGGTCGGTCCAGATGTCTTCGCCATAGGCCGCCGCATGTCCCCCATTGGCCGCCGCCATCGCCGCCCAGGCCTGCGGGCAGACGCCGGCGTAATTGTCGCTGGCGAATTGCTGAAGCTCTTGTGGAAAGTCTTGCGTCATTTCTTCAGTCTGCCTCGATCGCGGGGTTTCAAGCAAGTCGCCCCGCCGCGATCGCTATGGATGTTCGAGCCGAGGTTCTGTGGCAAATTTTATGCGCCGGGTTGGCCTGTAGTATGATGGCTGGGAGCAGGGCGGGCGGAATGTCACGATGATCGAATTCAAGGGCAGCCATTTCGAACGTGACGTCATCTTATGGGGCGTGCGCTGGTATGTCGCCTACCCGATCAGTTATCGGCA
>JBAWEN010000114.1:0-6439 GCA_049591215.1 Methylocystis sp.
TTGCCCATTTCGTCGGGGCTAAGCAATGGCCCCCACACTTGCGCCGCGAGGTCCGTCTCGCGACCATCGTGAAAGAGGAATTTCTTGAACACGACATTGTAAAGGGTCGGCGCGTTGCGTCGTAGCGAACGGCCCTCCAAGCCTATGGAGAGCGCGCTTTGATTGGACGCGTAGCCCTGCGCGGGAATGTGGCACATGGCGCAGGAGAGCGTGTTGTTGGCCGAAAGTCCGCGGTCGAAAAAGAGGCGCTCGCCGAGGCGTTGCATCGCGGCCGATCCGGCGATGGCGGGCGGAACGGGCGGCAAGCCGAGCGGCGACTTCGCCTGCTCCCCTGCCAGCGTTGCTCCAAACGCGCACAACGCCGAGGCCAGCGCCAGGGCGGTCGCCGCTCGCGTCGTCGCCGCGCGCATGTCACCACGCTCCGCTTCGATTGCTCGCCTCGGGATGCGCCATGGCGAGCGTGCGCGCGTCGTTTATCAAATTGTCGGAACTGAGAAAGGCGGTCGTGTAGATTTCCCGCGCCCATCCTTCGGGATCGATCAGAAACACTTTCAGCATGTGATTGACGACGCCCGTGGACCTTCCGGCCGCGTCGGTTTCGAAGGCGATGTCCTGGCCCATGCTCGCCAGCAGCGGCGCGAGATCGCTCTGCGAACGGCTCGTCAAAAATCGCCATGGCGGCAGCGTCTCGGCGTTCTCGGTTTTTTGCAACAAGCGCATCACCGTCGGCGTGTCGTGCGCCGGATCGAGGCTGACGAAAACCAGCCTCAACCGACCACGCAAAAGCGGATCCCCCGCCGCTTCCTTTTGCAATGCTTCGAACGCCGACCACGCGACGGGACAACCCGCGGGGTCGACGCAATGGCCATAGAAGAAGGCGAGCGCGGTTATCGCGCCGCGCGTGGCGGCGGACAGCGCCGTCGGCCTCTCGTCCGCGTCCAGCAATTGCGCTTCGGGAACGCGTTGGATGCGTTGGAGCGCGTATGTTCCGGGCGCCGGCAGGTTCGAGACGGTCGGAATCGGCGTTTCCGCGCCCAGCGCGCTCGCGAGCGTCAGCGCGAGGGAAAAAGCGGCGAAAGGCGCGAGCGCGCCCTTCGCTTTCATGCGTCGCGTGGTCAATTCGACTCCGCTTTTTGCGAGCGGGCGGTGAATTTCATGTGATGCGCGCGACCGAGCCCTTCCTTATGGAAATCGACGACGAAATCTTCCTTCAACTGCTTGCCGTCCCATGAGTAGCCTTTCAAGAACTGCTCGTTGTCGACGCCTTTCTTGTCCCAATTGGCGAGCAGCGAGGAGGTGAAATAGACCCGCTTCCCGTCCCAGCTTTGCGAGACCATATTGACCTGCGAGCCGATCTTCTTCGAATAGACCTGCTTGGGCGCTTCGGGATTGGTCAAATCGAACAGCCGCGCCGTTCCATCCATGAAGGTGTTGACCCACAGGGACGACGCGTCCGAGGAGATGGAGATATCCACGGGCAGCGGAATTTTCGACGGATCGCCGATATCGGCCACCGCCTTCGCCTGCCACTGATGCTTATCGTCCTCCTTCACCAGATAGAGCTTCGACGTGAGCGCGCCGGCGGTGATCGCCCAATCGGCGCCGGGCTTCAGCGCCCAACGGATTTCCAAAGGCGCGCCGGGAACGGAAAACACCTTTTCCGGCTTCATCGCCTTCAGGTCCCACATGACCATCGTGTTTCCGAAATTCTTCATGGCCGAGCTGTCTTGGATGAGCTGCGACATATCCATCATGTAGTTGGTCCAGCCGGTGAAGCTCGATGTGAGCATCCGGTTTCGACCCGGGTTGATGGCGATGTCGTAGCCATAACCATCGCCGCCGTCGTCGAGAGGCATCGGCGTGGCGGCGACGAGATCGCCGGCGTTGTTGTAGGTGATGAGGCCGGTCATGCCGCCATGATCCAGCTTGTTCGACAGCGCCTGCACGAGCATGCGGCCGGGCAAGGCGTAGAATGTGTGCGGGCCGACGAAGCCCGTGCTTTCGGCCAAGTCGTCGATGGTTTTGACGAGCTTGGGCGTCGACGGATCGGAGCCGACGTCGAAGATGAAAATCTTGTTGTCGTCGAGGCGGCCCGCCCAAAGATATTTGCGGTCATCGGTGAAGCCCATATGATGCGCCTCGCCGCGTCCACCAACGGATACCGCGTGAATCACTTTTCCATAGGTCGGCGAGCCCGGAATGACGTCGATCGTCACCAGCTTGTCGGACTCGTCGCCGACGCCTTTTTCGCCAAGCGTCCAGACATGGAGATATTGCTCCTGCCCTTTGATCAGCCCGGTCATGAAGGGCGAGTTGCAGGTCTCGTCGGCGCGCGCGGGCGCCAGGGCGGCGCAGGAAGAAGCGCCCGCGAGAAGGCATAGGCCGAGCGCTATTCGCGCTTTCGATCCGCTATTTAAGGTCATATTTCGCATGTCTCTCCCCTATTTTCTTTGATCAGGCGGTCGCGGGGTCGATGATTCCCTTGATCTCGCTGATCCGATTGGCCGGAAAACCGCCCTGCTCCGCGTGCTTGCGGATAAGTTCCGCGTCGGGCGCGATATAGATGCAATAAACCTTGTCCTCGGTGACGAAGCTCTCGACCCAATGTAGGTCGGGTCCAAGACTTTTGATGACCTCGCAGGAGCGTTGCGAGATCGCCCGCAAGTCCGAAGCGGACATTTGGCCCGCGCCGGGTATTTCGCGTTCGACGAGATATTTAGGCAATTTTCTCCCCCGCTCGTTCGTTTGTGGACGGCCAACATATGACCGGTCGACTTCGAAGCAGCCAAATAAACTTACGCCTTGAAATATCCGTCGAGCAGCATCTCGCAAAACTGCGCGAGCGGGCGCACGGATCGTTCGATTTTCATGCGCAACAGCGCGCCCTGCCAAACATTGACGAGAAAATCAGCCATGTCTTTCGCGTCCAGGTCTTTGCGGAAACTGCCCTCCTGCTGCGCGCGGGCCAGACCTTCCCGCAGCTTGTCGCGATACCGGCGCACGGCTTCGCGCAGCGAAAGCTGACAAAGATCGCTCGTGTCGCCGATTTCGCCGATCAGATTGCCGAGCAGACAGCCGCCCTTGAAGTCGCGTCGCTCGGTTTCCTCGATGAGTTCGTTGAAATAGGCCTTCAACGCCGTTTCGGCGCTCACGTCCGGGCGCCGCAAGTGACCGTCAAGCTGCGTGATGAACGGCTCGATGTAGTGCTTGACGACCTCCGCGCTGAACGCCTCCTTGCTCGGGAAGTAATTGTAAAACGAGCCCTTCGGCACGCCGACGCTCCGCACCAGCTCCTGAAGGCCCGTGCCGTGATAGCCCTGCTCCATCAGGAGGGCCACCCCCTGATCCAGCAGCTTCTCTCGAAGTTCCTTGACATCGCGCCTGCTCATGTTTGTTTAATACGACCAGTCGTCTCAATTTGCAAGCCGCTCAACCGCTCGGACGGGTCGCCTACCGCGGCACAAGCGCGATAATCCGCGCCGGACCACCGGATCCGCCGGCGATCTTGATCGGCAGCGCGACGACGATGCTGCCCGTTGGCGGCAGCTGATCGAGGTTCGTCAGATTTTCCAGGCCGCTGGCGTTCGCCTCGGCCACGACGCGGTGAACGAGAAAGTCGTGGGACGGACCATAATCCACGCTGGCGGTGTCGACGCCAATCATATGGGCGTGGCGCTCGTTCACGAGCAGCGCCGCGGCCTCCGCCCCAAACGACGGAAAATGCAGGTGGGACGCATCTCCTGGCGTGTCGTCGCCCAGATAGGTTTTCTTGTCGGGCCAGCGCGCGCTCCACCCCGTCCGCAGCAGCACGATGGAGCCATCGGCAATTCGGCCATGCGCGGCCTCCCAAGCGGCGATATCGCTGGGGGTCAACATATAGTCCGAATTGGCGGCGGTCTTGTCCGAGACGTCGATCACCACCGCGGGGCCGATGAAGCGCTCGGGCGGGATGTCGGAACTCGTCCAATGACCTTCGGCGAAATGCATCGGCGCGTCCAAATGCGTGCCGCCGTGCTCGGGCGAGCAAAACGTGTTGGTGAAATAATAGAAGCCGCCCTTCGTCATGCCCTTGTGCAATTGCTTCAACTCGAAACCGGACGGCGACGTTGGCCAATAGATCGTGTTCGCATCGAAGGAATGGCTGAGATCGACGATTCTCGTCGAAGCCAAATCCAGGCTTTGGCCGAAGCCGGGCGCGCAAGGCGCCACGCAAAGTAGCGACGCCAAAAGCAAACCGCCGATGTTTGTTCGCTTCGCCATCGAACATTCTCCTTAAAACGTCGACGCCGGCGAATGTCCGACGCCTTGAGCAGAATGGCTCGATTTCGCTATTTTGGCGAGCGGGAATATATCAATGCTTCATCACTCCGTTCGCAAAATGCCGCGACGAAGGAGGCGTGTCGCACATGCGTCAAATCTGGATCACCAAAGCGGGCCGCCCCGAGACGCTTGTAGTCAAGCAAGCGCCCGATCCGGAACCGCGAGCGGGCGAAGTTCGAATTCGCGTCGAGGCGAGCGGCGTCAACTTCGCCGACATCATGGGACGCATGGGCCTCTATCCCGATTGCCCTCCCATTCCGGTGGTGGTCGGATATGAGGTCGGCGGCCGCGTCGACGCCGTTGGAGCCGGCGCCGATCCGAACTGGGTTGGCCGCGACGTTTTCGCCTTGACGCATTTTGGCGGATATGCCGATGTCGTTTGTGTTCCGGAGGATCAGGTTTTCGCGCGGCCCAGCGGTATGTCAGCATTCGAGGGCGCCGCGCTGCCCGTCAATTATCTTACGGCTTGGCAGTTGGTTGTCGTCATGGGCGGCCTGAAGGCCGGCGAGACGATGCTCGTTCATTCGGCCGGCGGCGGCGTCGGCATAGCGGCGACGCAAATCGCCAAACATATCGGCGCCAGGGTTATCGGCGCGGCTTCCGCCTCCAAACACGAGCGATTGAAAGCCTTCGGCGCCGACCATTTGATCGACTATCGACGCGAGGATTTCGTGGCGCGCGCGCGAGAGATCAGCAACGGTCGGGGCGTCGAACTCGTCCTTGACGCCGTGGGCGGAGAGTCGTTCAAAAAGAGCTACGGCCTGCTGGCGCCCACCGGACGTCTCGGCATGTTCGGCGTCTCCACCGCCGCGAACGCCAAGCAGCGCGATCTTCTGAACATATTCAAAACTCTGGCGGGCACGCCCTGGTTTCTCTTTACGCCGGTGGCATTGCTAAACGCCAACAAGGGCGTGTTCGGCGTCAATCTCGGCCGCATGTGGGGCGAGATCGACCGGATGCGCGGCTGGATGAACGAACTGCTCGACCTCTGGAGCAAGGGCGTCATACAACCGCGAATAGATCGTGTTTTCTCGTTCGACGACGCGCCCCTGGCGCATCATTACATCCAGGATCGCGAGAACGTGGGGAAGGTCCTGTTGAAGCCCTAATGACTCCCGCCGCTGAAATTGGCGGGGGTGGAAATGCGAGCCTGAAGGCTCGCGTTCCAGCGCCCCTTGGATCGCGTGCCCAAGGGCTCGCAAAGGCCCATCGCTTCGAATGACGCGGGCCACTGGGCGCGCGGCCACGAGGGTTTTTTGGAAAGTCGTCGTAGAATGTGGCGAGCGCCGCAAAAGCGCCAAATGACTAATGGAGAAAATATATGCTTGTTCTCATTCTGGGGATTATCGTTTTTCTCGGCGTTCATACACTCACGACGTTTCGCGAGACGCGGACGGGCCTGATCGAACGATTTGGGGTGGGACCATACAAGGCCGCCTACGCGCTGGCGTCCATAATCGGGTTTGCTCTCATTGTCTGGGGCTTCTCCCTTTATCGGGCGGAAGGGTTGATCCACGTCTGGACCCCGCCGACGTGGACGCGCCATCTCACCATTCCCCTGATGTGGTTCGCCTTCGTGGCGCTGGCCTGCATGAATCCGGCGCCAAGCAGGATCAGGGGCTGGCTGCGTCACCCGATGCTAGTCGCGATCAAAATCTGGGCGCTCGCGCATCTGCTCGCCAATGGCGACGCCGGCGGCATGTTGCTGTTCGGGTCGTTTCTCGCTTGGGCGGTGTTCGATCGCATCGCCGTCAAGAAGCGCGGCGACCTCGGAGCCTCCAGAATATCATCCTTCACGCGCGCCGATGGCGTCGCGCTCGGCGTTGGAACGCTGGCCTATGTGGCGATGCTGTACCTGCATCCCGTGCTGATCGGAGTGCCCGTGATCGGCCGATGAACGTGGTGGGAGGGCGGTCGATATTCGAGAGTGTTCGCCATGAAATAATACGTTTTGCGCTTGATCGGCTCGTTCGGATCAACGCCCCGAGCCCCCATAGGCGCTAGGATAAGGCTCTGACGGGGTATTGGAGCTGCAATTTTCTTTTTCTTGGCGGCTCGGCGAGGAGGCGATGGAACCTTGTTGGCGCGGCGAGCACGGCGTTCAAGGCGATGCGTCCGA
>JBAWEN010000115.1:0-6676 GCA_049591215.1 Methylocystis sp.
GGCCGGCCCGCCACGATGATGAGATCGGACTTTTGCAAGCCGCCCATTTTCTCGTCGAGATCCTTGAGCCCAGTCGCCGTGCCGGAGAGATGTCCGTCGCGCTGATAGGCGCTGTTGGCCATGTCTATCGCGATGGTCAGCGCATCGGCGAAGCGCTGGAAGCCGCCGTCGTAGCGGCCGGTCTCGGCGATGGCGTAGAGTTTACGTTCAGCTTCCTCGATCTGCTGGCGCGGCGAGGAGTCGATCGGCGAATCGAAGGCCGTGTTGACGACCTCCTCGCCGATGTTGATCAGATCTCGGCGCACCGCGAGATCGTGGATCGCGCGGCCGTAATCCTCGGCGTTGATGACTGTCGTGGCCTCGGCGGCGAGACGCGCCAGATAGCCCTGAATCGTGATGCCCTCGGGCAATTCCATGCCGCTCAGAAAGGTCTTGAGCGTAATGACGGTGGCCAGCTTTCCCGCGCGGATCAACTGTCCACAAACCTCATAGATGCGCCGGTGCAGCTCCTCGGAAAAATGCTCCGGGCGCAGGAAGTCCGACACGCGGTCGAACGCGTCGTTGTTGAGCAGCAGCGCGCCAAGCAGCGCCTGCTCCGCTTCGATATTATGAGGAGGGACGCGCGTCGCGGGCTCTCTCGGCTCGGCGACCTGATACAGTCGTCGGCCCGGCAAGGGATCGATTGCGGGCATTGGCTCTCTGGTTTTGAGTTAACTGTCCGTTAAACCTACGAACGCGACGCGGAGGACTTTCCAGGACGCCCGACTGTCGCATGCTCTCGGGCGCGCCGGCAATGGCCGCGGCGGCCTTATGGCGACATGACGACGCCCGTTTTCGGTTTATGAGTCTTATTCACATGATCGAAAAATTATATCGCAAAGAAGAACTAAAAATTCTTGCCTTCGGCGCCGAATCGGCTGCTAGAGCGCTTTCCGTTCGAACGGAATCGTTCGAACGATAAGAAATCGCTCAAGATCACGATGTTAGAGTAAGCTCTTATCGAAAAAGTCTATCAACTTTTTCGGAGCTTGCTCTAGCGCGATTTTACTCCGGCCGGCCCAGTCGGCTGTGCCGCCGCCCATATAAAAAATAAACGATGAGCCCCAGCGCCAGCCACACCACGAAGCGCTCCCAGGCGACGGCGGGCAATTTCGACAGCAGCCACAGCGAAAACCCGATTCCGATCAAAGGAGTGTAGGGCACGAACGGAGTCTTGAACCAGCGCTCGGCGTCCGGGCGCGCGCGGCGCAGGGCGATCACCGCGAGACAAATCACCACGAAGGCCGACAAAGTGCCGATGTTCACGAGTTCCGCGACTTCGCGAATCGGATAGAAACCCGCGACCAGGGCGCAAAGCGCGCCGGCGACCAAGGTCGGGCGGTAGGGAGTGGCGAAACGCGGATGCGGGACGGCGAACCAGGCCGGCAACAGCCCGTCGCGGCTCATCGCGAACCAGATGCGCGCGCAAGCGAGCAAAAAGGCCAGCATTACGCTCAAAATCCCGGCCACCGCCGCCATCGATACGATTAGCGTCACCCAGGGCATGCCGATTTGCGCGAAGGCGTTCGCCACGGGAGCCGCGTTGTTCAGCGTGTCGTAACGCACGATGCCGGTGAGCGCTAACGACATCGCGAGATAAAGCGTCAGCGAGATGGCGAGGGAGAGCAGCACGGCGCGCGGCAGATCCCGTTGCGGATTGAGGGACTCCTCGGCCGCCGTGGTCAGCGTGTCGTAGCCGAACACCGCGAAGAACACCACCGCGGCGCCCTCCACGACGCCGCCGAAGCCGAAGGGCATGAACGGGTGAAAATTGGCGGGGTCGATATGCGGCGCCGCGGCGGCGATCACCAGCAACACCGCTCCGACCTTGATCAATACGATCGCGGTGTTGAAGCGCGCGCCCCATTCAACGCGCAGCGTCAACAAGCCGGCGACGCCAAGACTGCCGAGCATCGCGAAAAGATCGACGCGAAACCCTTCGCCAGCGCCTGGCGCCCCTTGCGCCCATAAGGGAAGCTCGACTCCGAACAGGCGCAGCAGGGCCTGGAGATAACCGGACCAGCCGATCGACACGACCGCGACGACCAGCGCATATTCGAGCAGCAAATCCCAGCCGATGATCCATGCGACGAGTTCGCCAAGCACCGCGTAAGCATAAGTGTAGGCGCTGCCCGCGACCGGAATCATCGAGGCGAATTCGGCGTAGCACAGAGCCGCCGCGCCGCTGGCGACGCCAGCGATGACAAAGGACAAGGACACGGCGGGCCCCGCCTGCGTGGCCGCCACTACGCCGGTCAGCACGAAAATGCCGACGCCGATCAGGCCGCCAAGTCCGATGCTGGAGAGTTGCCATAGACCAAGCACGCGGCGTAATTGCCCGGGCCTTCCGGCTTCGGCCTGGAGGGCTTCGATTGATTTCGTGCGCAGCAGATTCTTGAGCGTCATGGCGTGTCCAGCGTCGAAAGCCGCATGTTATGCGCCCTCGCGTCTTCGGCGCGCCCCCTTAACGCCCAGCCATCAGGGATGAAAGTCGAACAGGAATCCGCCGCAAGTCCTTGGCGATGCGGGCGGTGAAGGAATTGACCGCGCGCCCCACAACGGCAATCGGGTTGGCCGGGTCTCGTTTATCGCCGTGAACCGAGCGTCCGCCTTGGCCTGTGCGTGACGAAACGGTTTTGACCACGACGCATTTCTTCTTTCGAAGAATTTCACTTTGTTTCCCGGGCTTGGCTTCGGCGGTGGAGAATGCCTCCGGCGCCCCTGGCGTCGCCGCGAAATCCCGCGGAAGCGCGGGCGTCGTCTCGACGATCGCGGGAGGCGTCTCGTCGACCGGGGGGGCCGCCCGAGGAAGCTGCTCGGAAGCTTCGCTTGCATCGCCAAAACGGACCGGTGTTATGGGCGTTAGCGCGGCGAGACCCAAGGCGCGGCCAAGCGGAACGAGAGAGCCCGGAGCTTTTTCCGGCGAGAACCCCGCCGAGGCGGTTCGCGCGCTGATCGTGGGTGTCCTCGGCGATACCGAGATCGCACCCCAAAAGGCGTACCCCGCCGTCAAACCGGTAACGCCGATTATCAGTGAGGCGGCGATGCCGGAAGCAAAAAACTCCCGCCTCACCCTGGCCAGATTCGTGGGGGCGTCCACGAGAATAGGGGCGCTCCCGCGAAGCGGGCTCGTCGCGAGGCCAGGGTTGGCGTTGGCGACCGCAAGCGTCATGGCGGAAATGGCGTCGCGCATCATGGCGCGGCGCGCCATTTCGGCCTCGGGAGGCCAAAAGACTTCGGGCGCGGGTTTAAGTTCGCCAAATAGCTCCTGGGCGACGCGGACGCGCCAAACCGTAATTCCGTCTTGTGGACTTCCAAAAAAATCGGACGATTTGCTATAAAGGTCGAGGCTCACTTGATTGCAAATGCCTTCAGGAGTTAATTCGTCGTCTTCATCTATTAACTCGCCGCATTCCACAAATAATGTCGAGGAAAGCTGCACCCGTAGATGGTATTTATTGGCGTGCCTACTTTCACTAGCGTTAATTTGCACTTTCACCCCAAGAAAAAACGCGCGCATTAACGCTCTTGTTTCAATTTCTCCAAGCTCGATGGGGGGCTCTTGAAAATCCAAATCACATAATTCGCACCTGAAACGCAATGGAAATTTCTTGAGTGGAAATTTGTTGCCGCCAACATAAGCTTCGTCCAGCTCAATAGTGAATCGAATGCATTCGGTCTCTGTCAGGCTATAATAAGTATGCTTTGGATGTTCATCCGGGCTTTCGACATCGCGAATGAGCGGCGGCAACATAAAGTTGTCTCCCGCCGTCCTATAGATCGCGCGACAAGCTTCAAAAAGTTCCTCCCGACCGAGGGTCGACATATTCATTCTCCCGCATTCGATCGGGTCGCGCGTTTCGACAAGTCTGAGAACGCGACGCCGCCACCATGGAGTCGGCGCGAAATTGTCCACGAAGGCGCTCCCTTGAACGCTTTCGGGCGTCGTATAACCGCAGGATAAGGAGTTATGCCGCGGGTCATGGTCGCCTGCATGCTCATCTACTCGCGTGTGACCAACCGCCGGCGGCGCATCGGTCGGAAAATCTTCTCAACTCACTCTTGTTACGCAGAGTTTCGAAAGTCCACACCCTATTTGCGGCAAAAAACCAAGCGTCGCCTCGACATTGAACAACCATTAGGGTTGGATAGCATTAATAATTGTGGACAACTCGCTTGGGTGGCGAATATTTCACGATCCGTGGCGAGACGATTGGAGGTTTTCGCCGCCGCCGCTGCGAAGAGGTCGGCGCGCCATCAAGCCGTCATTCGCCGCCTATAGTCCAGAAAGGCTCAGTCTGGAAGAAACGCATATGCAAGACGCCGCCAGCCGAACCGCGCTGCTTCCCGAGGCTCTCGTTGAAGGCTACGAGGGGTTTCTTACCGGGAAATTTCCGCGCGAGCGGCAAAGGTTTCAGGATCTGGCCACGATCGGCCAACATCCGCACACTCTAATAATAGGCTGTTGCGATTCGCGCGTCACGCCGGAAGAGATTTTCAACGTCGAACCAGGCGAACTGTTCGATGTTCGCAACGTCGCTAATTTGGTTCCGCCGTGCTCCGGCGATAATTATCATCACGGCTCCTGGGCGGCGATCGATTACGCGGTCACGGCGCTGCGGGTGAAGCATATCGTCGTGCTTGGCCACGCCAAATGCGGGGGCGTGCGCGCCTTTGTGGAGAGCCACGCGGGCGTCGCGGAACCGGCTTTGGAGGACGACGACTATCTTGGCGACTGGATCAGATTGATCGCGCCGGCCGCGCGGCGCCTCGGGCCAACTCCGGCGGCGTTCGACGCCTCCTACGCGCGGCGTCTTGGCCTTGAATCGGTCAAACAGGGTCTGCGCAATCTGCGCACGTTTCCCAAGGTCGCCGCTTTGGAGCGGGTCGAAGCCGTGAAACTGCATGGCGCCTTCTTCGAGATCGAGGATGCGCGACTGTTCGCGCTGGACCAAGCGCGCGACGAATTTGTCCAAATCGCGGCGCGCGCGCATGAGGCGACAATAGCGCAAGCGCGGTTTTGACCCGCCCGCGCGACGAGGTTCACGCAACTCTACTCGCAAATCGTTTTCAGCGCCGCCCATTCCTCGTCGCCGAGCAGCGGGGGTCCAGTCGCGCCGTTGTCCCGCGCGGCAAGGTAGTCGAGTCGCTCATGGCTCAAGGGATGGTCGTGCAAAATGGCGGTCGCGCCATTCGCTTCCGGGCCGGTGATGCGGAGCAGCAATTCTCCCATTGGCTTGGCCGGGCGCCCCAGCTTCGCCAGCGTCGCGGCGGCGAAGGCGTCGGCCGCCGCCTCCGCTTCCCGCGAATGGGCGGCGAATAGCAGCGTCTTGCTGGCGTAAATGAACGCGGCGCCCCCCGTCACATGGCTAAACATCAGGCCGATCAGATAGGCGCCGCCGCCATCGGCGATCATGCGGCGCAGATGGTCGCGATGCTGCAAATGTCCCAATTCATGCGCGAGCACGCCGATTATCTCGTCCTGACTCTCGGCTTTTGCGAGTAGGCCCGACAACAGATAGACCTTGCCGCCCGGCAATGCGAAGGCGTTGGGCGTTTTCGACGCCAGGACGACGATTGTCGCTGGCAAGCGCAAATCCGACGCGCCCTGGAGCCGCTCGGATAGTTTCGCCAAGGCCGCGGCGCCCGCTGGCGCGGCGCATTGTCTGGTCCCGAAAGCGGCGCGCGCCTGACTGTCGGCGGCCTCTCCGAGCCTGCGCTCCGTCGAGATCGGCACGCGCGCCGCTATACGGTCGGCGGCGTAGGGGATGCCGACCCATATGGATCCGACCATCGCCGCGACGCCCGCGATCGACCAGCCGATCGCCGATGGCATCGCGATGTCCCGCGCGCCTTCTCCGGCGAGCAAACGGCAATGAGCGGCGATTTGCGCCTGCAAGGCCGGATCGCGCGCTTCGAGACGCGCCGACTCCGGAGCCGCCAAGGCATGGAGAATCCAAACGCCTTCGCCGGCGCTCGCGCGGCGCACGTCCGCATAGGGCCACGCGGTCAGAAAAACGCCGTGTTCGGCGATTTCCAGCGCGGGCCCGAAGCGGAGCGTGACCAGCCGGCCTCTGTTGACGTGGCCGTCGAAATAAACCGCTTCCCATTCGGCTGCGCCCGTCGCGGGCTCGGTCATCGCGCGTCCCTGTCAAAAAAAGAGGCCCAGGATAGCGGGACTATCGACCAGACATTCGCGCGGCGCAATCGTCGCGGGATTGAAACACGGACCGCGCTGGGGTTAACGGGCTTGGAGCCAAGCGGGAGTCCGATTAAGTTGATCTCGCGTTTCGCGCCATGTTCGCGAGAGAGCGGAAGGCGCCACGAAGATGCGGTTCGCAAATCAGCGGCATGGTCGTTCGCGAACGAGAAGGGACATTTCAATGCGGCGTGCGATATCGGCGATGGTCTTCGCCATTTGCGCTTTCTGGTGCTGTCCGTCATGGGCCGTGACCGTCTCGGCCGAAGCCAAGCTCCGCGTGGGGCCGAGTGTTCATGCGCGCGTTCTCGCCGTGCTCGCCGAGGGCGTGGAAGTCATTGTCGAAAGCATCCATCAGGGCGCGCGCCACGACTGGACTTTCGTCACGGTCGCGGGGCTGCGCGGCTACGTCCCCGCCGCCGAGCTGGAGCCTCAGCC
>JBAWEN010000116.1:0-4218 GCA_049591215.1 Methylocystis sp.
ACCGCGCCGCGATCAAGGCGCATGACATCGGCCTGCGCATCCATCGCAACGACGACGGCGAGCCGGGTTATGAGGTGATCGTCGGCGGCGGCCTCGGGCGCTCGCCGTTCATCGGCAAGACCGTGCGCGAATTCCTGCCGCGCGAGGATTTACTCGCCTATCTCGAGGCGATCCTGCGCGTCTACAACCGCTTCGGCCGCCGCGACAACAAATACAAGGCGCGGATCAAGATCCTCGTGCATGAGACCGGCATAGAGGAGATCAAGGCGCAGATCGAAGCCGAGTTCGCCGCGATGGACCGCGCGCCGTTCAAGCATGACGAAGAGGAATTCGCCCGCATCGCCGGCTTTTTCGCGCCGCCGCCATACGAGTCCCTGCCCGCCGAGTCGGCGGCGCTGGAAGATGCAAGGCGCGCGAACGCGGCGTTCAAGGCATTCGCGGAAATTAATGTCGCCGAGCATAAGACGCCCGGCTACGCCATTGTCACCGTGTCGCTAAAGCCCATCGGCGGCGTTCCCGGCGACGCGAGTTCGGCGCAAATGCGCGCGCTCGCCGACGCCAGCGAAAAATTCGGCTTTGGCGAATTGCGCGTCAGCCACGAGCAGAACATTATCCTGCCGCATGTGAAGAAGGACGACCTTTTCGCGCTGTGGCGGATGCTGGAGGCGGCGGGGCTCGCCACCGCCAACGCGGGGCTGCTGACCGACATCATATCCTGCCCCGGCCTCGATTATTGCGCGCTGGCGACGGCGCGTTCGATTCCGATCGCGCAGGAGATTTCTCGTCGCTTCGCGGACCCCGAGCGGCAACGCCTGATCGGAAAGCTCGGCATAAAGATTTCGGGCTGCATCAACGCTTGCGGTCATCACCACATCGGCGCGATCGGCATTCTCGGGCTCGAAAAAAAGGGCCAGGAATCCTATCAGATCACGCTGGGCGGCGACCCTTCGCTTTCGGCCTCGATCGGCGAATTGCTTGGCCCCGGCGTCACCGCCGATCAAGTGCCCGACGTGATCGAACATATTGTCGACTTCTACCTCGCGGAGCGCCGTGGCGACGAGCGTTTCATCGACACATGGCGGCGGTTGGGCCACGCCCGCTTCAAGGACGTGCTGCGGCGGGAGGGCGAAGATGGCGCTGATATCTGATGGCGAATTCGTCGAGAACGACTGGCGCCACCTCGCCGACGAAGAAGATTTGCCGAAAGCCGGCAAGATCATCGTCTCGCAAAAGCGCCTGGACGACGCTCTCGCGGCCTTGCCCGCCGACAGACCGCTGGGCGTAATGGTCGCCAACACGACCGACCCGGCTGCTCTGGCGCCGCACTTTTCGCGCCTCGGCTTGATCGCCGTCGCCTTTTCGGCCTTCGCCGACGGGCGCGGGTTCTCGCTGGCGCGACTGTTGCGACGCGCCGGCTTCACCGGCGAATTGCGCGCCAGCGGACGCCTCGTCGCGGACCAGTCCGTTCACGCGCGCCAATGCGGCTTCGACACCATCGAGATCCCCGCCGATCTCGCGGCGCGGCAGGACGAAGCGCAATGGCGCGCGGCGCATGGCGCCTATAGCGAGTTCTATCAACAAGGCTATGGAGCGCGGAGCTCGATCCTCGAACGCCGGAGAAAGGCGACATCATGAAACCGTCGCTCGCCGATGTGCTGGGGCCGCGCCTCGCGCCGCTCGATCTCGATCATCGTTTGCGATTGGTGCGCGAATTCGTGCCAGGCCGCATCATCTTCACCACGAGTTTCGGCATAGAGGATCAGTGGATCACTCACGTGATTTTCACGCGCGGCCTCGATATAGAAGTGGCGACGCTCGACACCGGACGATTGTTTCCGCAAACCTATGAATTGTGGGAGCGCACCGAGGCGCGCTACGCCCGCCGCATCGCCGCCGTCTATCCGCGAGCCGAGCCCTTGCAGGACTGGGTGCGCGAGCACGGCGTCAACGGCTTTTACAAATCGGTCGAAAACCGCAAGGCCTGCTGCCATTTGCGCAAGGTCGAGCCCTTGGCGCGGCTGCTGGCGGGCGCCTCCGCCTGGATCACTGGATTGCGCGCCGATCAATCCAATGCGCGCGGAGCGTTCGACCTCGTGGACTTCGACGCCGGCCACAAGCTGCTCAAGGTCAATCCACTGATCGACTATAGCCGCGAGAAGATCGCCCGCGCGACGGAGGAGTTCGACGTGCCGGTGAACGAACTGCACGCGCAAGGCTTTCTGTCGATCGGCTGCGCGCCCTGCACGCGAGCGATTCAGCCCGGCGAAAGCGAGCGCGCGGGCCGCTGGTGGTGGGAGGAAGACGCCAAGAAGGAATGCGGCCTGCACGTCGGCGAGGACGGAGTGTTGCGCCGTGGTCCGGCGCCCGTGGGCGAGTCCGCGACGACTGGCGAGGACGCGTGATGAGTTCGCTTGCGATCCGCAAACTCGGCCATCTCGACCGGCTCGAAGCCGAGAGCATTCATATCATGCGCGAGGTCGTCGCCGAATGCGAACGTCCCGTGATGCTCTATTCCATCGGCAAGGATTCGGCGGTCATGCTGCATCTTGCGATGAAGGCGTTTTATCCCTCGAAGCCGCCGTTTCCGCTGCTGCATGTCGACACGACATGGAAGTTCAAGGAAATGATCGCCTTCCGCGATCAGCACGCAAAGAATCTGGGCGTCGAACTGCTGGTCTATAGCAATCCCGCCGGCGTCGAGATGGGCATAAATCCCTTTGTGCATGGATCGAAACTGCACACCGAGATCATGAAGACCGAGGCGCTGAAGCAGGCGCTCGACAAATGGCGTTTTGACGCGGCCTTCGGCGGCGCCCGGCGCGACGAGGAAAAGTCGCGCGCCAAGGAGCGCGTGCTGTCCTTCCGCACAGCCCAGCATCGCTGGGATCCCAAGAACCAGCGCCCCGAATTCTGGCGCCTTTACAACGCGCGCAAAGGCCCGGGAGAGAGCCTGCGGGTGTTTCCGCTGTCCAATTGGACCGAGGCCGACGTGTGGGACTATATCGCGCGCGAAAACATTCCCGTCGTGCCGCTCTATTTCGCCAAGCCGCGCCCGGTGGTGCGGCGCGAGGGCGCGCTGATCATGGTCGACGACGACCGCATGAAGCTGCTGCCCGGCGAAGTTGTCGAACAAAAGGTGGTGCGCTTCCGCACGCTCGGCTGCTATCCGCTGACCGGCGCGATCGAGAGCACGGCGGCGACGCTGGACGCGATCATCGAGGAGATGCGCGTGAGCCGCTCGTCCGAGCGGCAGGGGCGGTTGATCGACCACGACGGCGCGACCTCGATGGAACAAAAGAAACAAGAAGGATATTTTTAAATGCACGGCGGACCCGCGCCAACGCCGGAGACGACCTCCCATCGTCCCGCGACCGAAAAGCCGCTGCTGCGATTCATCACCTGCGGTTCGGTCGACGACGGCAAATCGACGCTGATCGGCCGGATGCTCTACGACGCCGGCCTCGCGCAGGACGATCTGCTCGAAACGCTCGAAAAGGACTCGAAGAAGCACGGCACGCAAGGCGAGGAACTCGATTTCGCGCTGCTCGTCGACGGCCTCGCCGCCGAGCGCGAGCAAGGCATCACGATCGACGTCGCCTATCGCTATTTCGCGAGCGACAAACGCAAGTTCATCGTCGCCGACACGCCGGGGCACGAGCAATACACCCGCAACATGGCGACGGGCGCTTCCACCGCCGATCTCGCCGTGCTGCTGGTCGACGCGCGCAAGGGCATTCTCCCGCAGACGCAGCGCCACAGCGTGATCGTGTCGATGCTGGGCGTGCGCCACGTCGTCGTCGCGGTCAACAAGATGGACCTCGTGGACTTCCGCGAGGAGGTGTTCCGCCAGATCGAAAAGGATTTTCGCGCCTTCGCCGAACATCTGCGCTTCGTGTCGATCTACGTGCTGCCGCTGGTCGCCAAGGACGGCGACAATCTCGTCAAGGCGGGCGCCAAAATGGCGTGGTTCGACGGGCCGCCGCTGCTCGCCTATCTCGAAAGCGTCGCGCTCGAAGACGGCTCGATCATCGCGCCGTTCCGCTATCCCGTGCAATGGGTCAACCGTCCGAATCATGAGTTCCGGGGCTTCTCAGGCTTTATCTGCGGCGGCAACGTGCAGCCCGGCGACATCGTGCGCATTCTGCCGCTCGGCCGCGACACGCAAGTCGCGCGCATCGTCACGGCGGACGGCGATCTCAAGAGCGCCGTGTGCGGCCA
>JBAWEN010000117.1:0-2365 GCA_049591215.1 Methylocystis sp.
GCCGGGCCCTGCGTCACGGTTCCGCCGCCGCCCCCGCCGCCCGAAAATGACGTGATCTTATTGCCGGCGCCATCTTCGATGACGACGCCTTCGGTGATGGACCCATCCGGGTTTTTCCATTGCATGCTAAAACTCTCCTCGTTGGACGCGCGTTCGCGATCACGCCGGGAGGTCCCTGCGCGTCGATGTCGCTCGAATGTGTTGTGTGGTTATGCCGTCGCGACGTTCGGCAGCAGATAGTGGATCGTCATGCGCACCGCGCCGCCGGTGAAACTTCCGCCCGCCGCCGTGTAGAGCACGGAGGTCGCGGCGTAGAAGGGATTGGGGCCGATCAGCCCAAGATTAGTGGAGCCCGCGCTCACGCCGAGCGTAGCGCCGAACTGCGAGGCGGCGCCGGCGACGCCGCAACTATACGAGGTCGCGCCGGTGATCGCGGTGACGACCCGGTTCGAAACCGCGAGCACGATCGCGCCGTTCGGAATCTGCGCGGTCGAACTCGTCGTCGCACCCGAGAGCGTCACGAGCTGCTCCAGACAGCCAAGCGTTATGCCGCCGCCATGCGCTCCTTGCGCGAGCAAGGTCGCGGCGCTGATCGTGACCACCTCCGACAGCTTCGCCGCCGCGAAGCCGCCCGCGGTGGCGCCGTCCTGCACGACGAGGCGGTTGTTGGTGGTGTCGACGACAACCTCTCCCTGCGCGCCGGTGAAGGCGGCGACATTGGCGGCGGCATCGCGCCGCAATTGAACCTGTGTGCTCATGAGAGCGCGCTCCTTGTGTGTTGCGTCATCGGCCGCGAACGCCGCGATCATCATTGCGAGCGAAGCGAAGCAATCCAGGAGTCACGCGCGACTCCTGGATTGCTTCGCTTCGCTCCTCGCAAAAACGAGTTTGGCCGCGCGCGCCCGTCAGGCAAAAGAAAGCCCGCCAGTTCGCGTAAGCGATGGCGGGCTATGTTACGCGGGTGTTTCGGCGACGGCGCCGTCAGATGTTAAAATCGCGCCGCGTAAAAATCGAATAGAGTTCAATTCCGTGGCGCGCGAGATTCTGCCGCGCGCCTTCCTCGCGGTCGATCACCACCAGCGCCTTGCGGGCGATGCTGCTTGGATGCTCCATGTACATCCCCTCCATCGACTTGATGATCGAATTGCCCGATGTCGCCACGTCGTCGATCAGCAGCGCTTCCTCGCCTTCGGAGACGAAGCCGTCGATGCGCTCCAGCGCGCCATGCGCCTTGGCTTCCTTGCGCACGAAGAAAGCGTCGACGGGAAACCCCTTGATGAAGCTCATCACCGACACGGCCGCGACCATCGGAATGGCTCCGACCGCGAGGCCGCCGACGCAGCGCAAACCATGCTGCCGCATGAAATCGACGATGACATCGCCGAGAATCTTCGCGCCCTCGGGCAGCATCGTCGTCTGCCGCAACTGGAACAAATAGGTGCTCTTGCCGCCCGAAGAGAGCGTGAAATCGCCTCTCTTGAGCGAGTGCAGCTCGATCAATTCGCGCAGCCGCGCCCATCGCGCGTCCGTGCGCTCGATAACCGCGAAATCGGCACGCGTCGGGGCGGAGTCGTTCATGGGTTTTGACCTCGTGGGCGAGTGCATGGATCGCGCGAGGCCGTAACAGTTTTTGGGCGGACGGGCAATGTCACGAAGTCACATTCCCCAGATCGACCCTCGCGGAAACCGCCCCGCCCGCCGTGCCCAAATCGTCAAAAACCCCAACCGGCGCGCTGGCGAGCCCCCAGTCCTGATCCTGTCCAAGCTCCAGCGATGTCGTGACCGGGCCGACCACGCCGGCGCCGCTCGGGACATAGGTGTAGACCGCGCAGTTCGACAAATCCTCGAGGCCGCCGCCAAACACGTTAAAGCTCTGGAACTTGAGATAGACCGTCTGGCCGATGAAATTGGCGGGGAGCGCATATTGCGCCACCGCGCCGTCGAGCCGCGCGAAGGGCGCAGCCGTGGAATGCGCCGCCGCCGTTGTTCCGTACATGCCGCGCGGAAGGCCGGCGAGATTGTAGTTATAGGCCGCCTTCAGCGTCGCGCTGGCGAACCCTAAGCTCGACTTTGGCCAATTCATGCGGCGTATGCGAGCGCATTTTCCATGCGTTCCCAAATATGGCGTGGAATTTCGATACTGTCCCGGCGTGGCCGGGACGTGAAAGAAATCTGATGGCGCCAGATTTCGCGGCGTACCGCGGCTATGGCGTCACTGAAGGTGAGGACTGCTTTTGGATATACCCGGCTTACGCCAGAACCCGAAAATCCTTTGGGTTGATGACGCGGAAGTTGTCGGTGACCGAATCGCAAAAGCTCTCCCAGTTTTTGGGGACTTTTTCGCGTAGGAATGTGAGCGCCGCTT
>JBAWEN010000118.1:0-6920 GCA_049591215.1 Methylocystis sp.
TCCGGTTGCGGAATGTAGTCGTCAACCGCCTCCATGAGCTTGAGGATAGACTCGTGGCCGATCTCGGGCGACTTGCCTTCGAGCGCCATCAGGGCCGAGCCCTTGACGATCGGAATGTCGTCGCCGGGGAAGTCGTACTTCGAAAGCAGCTCGCGCACCTCGAGCTCGACGAGCTCGAGCAGCTCGGCGTCGTCGACCATGTCGACCTTGTTCAGGAACACCACAAGCGCGGGAACGCCGACCTGGCGCGCCAGAAGAATATGCTCGCGCGTCTGCGGCATCGGGCCGTCGGCCGCTGAAACCACCAGGATCGCACCGTCCATCTGCGCCGCGCCGGTGATCATGTTCTTCACATAATCCGCGTGCCCGGGGCAGTCGACGTGCGCGTAGTGACGGTTCGCCGTCTCATATTCGACATGCGCCGTCGAAATCGTGATCCCGCGCGCCCGCTCCTCCGGAGCCTTGTCGATCTGGTCGTAGGCCGTGTAGGTCGCGCCGCCCGTCTCAGCCAAAACCTTGGTGATCGCCGCCGTCAAGGACGTCTTGCCATGGTCCACGTGACCAATCGTACCGATGTTGCAATGCGGCTTGTTGCGTGAGAACTTTTCCTTGGCCATGGCCAGTCTCCTTGGTCGTTCCTAAAACCTGAGCGCGATCTATCTTCAGGCGAACTTCGCCTGAACCTTCTTCGATTCGCCCTCGGGCACTTGTTCGTAGTGATCGAATTGCATCGTGTAGTTGGCCCGGCCCTGCGTGCCAGAGCGCAACTGATTGACATAACCAAACATGTTGGCCAGCGGCACCATCGCGTCGATTACCACCGCATTGGCGCGCATGTCCTGACCCAGGATTTGGCCGCGGCGGGAATTGAGATCGCCGATCACGAAGCCGGTATATTCTTCCGGCGTCACGACCTCGACCTTCATGATCGGTTCGAGCAGAACCGAGCCGCCCTTCTGCAGAGCTTCCCTGGTCGCCGCGCGAGAGGCGATTTCGAAGGCGAGCACCGAGGAGTCGACATCGTGGAACGCGCCGTCAAACAGCGTGGCCTTGAGGTCCACCACCGGGAAGCCGGCGAGAATGCCGGAGCCCATGACCGAATTAATGCCCTTCTCGACGCCGGGAATATATTCCTTCGGCACCGCGCCGCCGACGATCTGGCTCTCGAACACATTGCCGCCGCCGGCTTCGTTCGGCTCGAACACGATTTTCACGCGCGCGAACTGGCCAGTGCCGCCCGTCTGTTTCTTATGCGTGTAATCGATTTCCGTCCTGCGCGAGAGCCGCTCGCGATAGGCCACCTGCGGCGCGCCGATATTGGCGTCGACTTTATAAGTGCGGCGCAAGATGTCGACTTTGATATCGAGATGGAGTTCGCCCATGCCCTTGAGAATGGTTTGGCCGCTCTCCTGATCAGTCGAAACACGGAAAGACGGGTCCTCGGCCGCGAGCTTCGACAGCGCGATGCCGAGCTTCTCCTGGTCGGCCTTGGACTTCGGCTCGATCGCGATCTCGATGACCGGCTCGGGGAACTCCATGCGCTCCAGAATGACGGTCTTCTGCAAATCGCACAGCGTGTCGCCAGTGCGCGTGTCCTTGAGGCCGGCCAGCGCCACGATGTCGCCGGAAAAGGCTTCCTTGATGTCTTCTCGATTATTGGCGTGCATCAGCAGCATGCGGCCGACGCGCTCCTTGCGGTCCTTGGTCGAATTCAGTACGGTCGTGCCGGATTCGATCTTGCCCGAGTAGACACGGCAAAACGTGATGGTGCCGACGAAGGGGTCGTCCATGATCTTGAAGGCGAGCATGGAGAAAGGCTCGTCGTCGGACGGATTGCGCGCCATTTCCGCGCCGGTGTCCATGTCGATGCCCTTGATCGCTTCGCGGTCGACGGGGGACGGCAGATAATGCACGACTGCGTCGAGCAAAGGCTGAACGCCCTTGTTCTTGAAGGCGGAGCCGCAGAACACCGGCACGAAGGCGACGCGGCGCACGGCGAGGCGAATAAGCCGATGCAATGTCTCTTCGCTCGGCTCGGTTCCGTCGAGATAGGCGGCCATGGCGTCGTCGTCGAGTTCAACCGCGGCGTCGATCAGCAGCGTGCGATATTCCTTGGCCTGCTCAAGCAGCTCCGCCGGGATTTCCTCGTCGTGATATTTCGCGCCGAGGCCCTCGTCCTCCCAAACCACCGCCTTCATGCGGACAAGGTCGATTATGCCCTTGAAGTTATTCTCCGAGCCGATCGGCAACTGCGCGCAAATCGGACGACCGCCGACGCGGGTCTTGATTTCCTCGACGCAGCGGAAGTAGTCGGCGCCGATCTTGTCCATCTTATTGACGAACACGATGCGCGGCACATGATATTTGTCGGCCTGGCGCCAAACGGTTTCGGTTTGCGGTTCGACGCCCTGATTGCCGTCGAGAACGCAAACCGCGCCGTCGAGCACGCGCAGCGAACGCTCGACCTCGATGGTGAAGTCGACGTGGCCGGGCGTGTCGATGATGTTGAGCCGCTTGCCGTTCCAAATCGTCGTCGTGGCGGCGGAAGTGATGGTGATGCCGCGCTCTTGCTCCTGCTCCATCCAATCCATCGTCGCGGCGCCCTCATGCACCTCGCCGATTTTATGGCTCTTGCCAGAATAATAGAGGATACGCTCGGTCGTCGTGGTTTTTCCCGCGTCGATATGCGCCATGATGCCGAAGTTGCGGTAGTCCTCGATGGGATGAGAGCGGGGCATTGGATCGTCCTCGATGGGCGCGAAGCGCCGTTACCAGCGGTAATGCGAAAAGGCGCGGTTGGCTTCCGCCATGCGGTGAGTGTCTTCGCGCTTCTTCACGGCGGCGCCGCGGTTATTGGAGGCGTCGAGCAGTTCGGCCGACAAACGGTCGACCATGGTCTTGTCGTTGCGGTCGCGAGCGGCGTTGATGATCCAACGGATCGCCAGCGCCTGACGTCGCTCGTTGCGCACCTCGACCGGCACCTGATAGGTGGCGCCGCCGACGCGGCGAGACCGCACTTCGATGGCCGGCGCGACATTCTCGAGCGCCGTCTTGAAGACGCCGAGCGGATCGCTCTTGGCTTTGGTCTCGATAATGTCGAAGGCGCCGTAGACGATCGCTTCCGCGACCGACTTCTTGCCGTCGTACATGATGGAATTCATGAACTTCGCGAGAACGAGATCGCCGAACTTAGCGTCCTCGATGACTTCCCGCTTTTCCGCTCTGTGACGTCGCGACATCGCCCTGGCTCCTTACTTCGGACGCTTCGCGCCATATTTCGAACGGCGCTGTTTACGGTCCTTCACGCCCTGCGTGTCGAGCACGCCGCGCAAAATGTGATAGCGGACGCCTGGAAGATCCTTCACGCGGCCGCCGCGGATCATCACCACCGAGTGCTCCTGCAGATTATGGCCCTCGCCGGGGATGTAACCGATCACCTCGAAGCCATTGGTCAGACGCACCTTGGCGACCTTGCGCAGAGCCGAGTTGGGCTTCTTGGGGGTCGTCGTATAGACGCGCGTGCATACGCCGCGCTTCTGCGGGCAGGCGCCGAGATGGCGCGACTTTTCGCGGTATGTCTTCGGTTGCCGCGGTTTGCGGATCAACTGGCTGATCGTCGGCATCAAGCTTTCCTTCGCTTCGAGCGAATGGTGAATTCGTTTGTTAACCCGTCCGGCGTCGCCCAGGCGACGCAAACGAGCCGAGCGCACTCGACCTATTGGCCGAGGCGCTCCAAGCGCAGAGGATCCCGGCGAACCGGGATCGTGCCTTCCTGTCCCACGCCGCGAGGCGGGGAATGATTACCAACGAACCTCGCGGTCCAGCAGGTTTGGCGTTCACAGGCAAGGCGACAGCGTTTAGTTTCGAAGTATCGCGAACGAGGCGTTGGCGAAGGCGTGAAACTACGGCCTGTCGGAGTTCGCGGAAACTAATCGCGGCTCCCCGCCACGTCAAGCGAAGAATGAAAAAACAAGCGCGATTTTTGCGTCATCGTCGAAAATTTTTTCGCGCGACATTCGAGCGAAGCTAGTCGCGCTCGCGTCCATCCGCGCGGAGTCGCCTGGAACAGCGGGGGATTTACCCGCGCGGCGGCGCGGCGCGATCGGCGACTTTCCGGCGGCAAACGCGCGTTCGATACGTCGGCGGCGGTTCAAATAAGGGCGAGCAAATTCACTGACAACGCATATCCGAGGCCGACGCCGAGCGCCGCGCCGGCGGCCACGTCGCTGGGATAGTGATGACCCGTCGCGACGCGCGACCAAGCCATGCAGCAAGCCATCACGACCGCCGAGACCGCCGCCGCGGGCCACAACAACACGACGGGCGCGAGCACGCCGGTCAAGGTCATGGCGTGACCGCTGGGAAAGGAGTGTTCGTCGAGCGTGTCGAGCAGGGACGGCACGCGCGGATCGACCTTGAATGGACGCAAGCGCTTAAATCGCCGTTTGATGATCGGATACAAAATATGCGTCAGCGCGGCGTTCGCCGCGGCGAGGAGGATCATGCGCTTGCCGTCGTCCCAGCCCCATGCCGCGAAAATGATCGCGGCGAGGATCGGATAGATCCAGCCATTGCCAAGCTTGCTGATGGCGACGGCGAATATGCGTCCTGCCGGAGAACGCTCGGCGGCGGCGCTTATTCGCCGCACGGCCGCGAGATCGGCCGCGACGAATTTGGAACCCCAGAAGGTCGCGCGCGGGGCGAGCGTCGCGAGCGCTAAGATGCGGGGGAGGCGCGCCCTCGACGCGAGAGGATTCGGCATGAATGTCATGCCGAGACACTAGCGGATCGATGCTGCGCTTTTGTGCCGCTTATGCGTCGTTCGCGTGACGCGGATCATTACGAGCTAATGACGTTGCGGGTCATTTGAATTGCTTGAAAGATCTCTTGCTCGCGGAACAAGCGATCGCATCGCCTATCGCGCGCCGCCGAGTCCGCGTTTGGAAAAGCGGCGCGCTCGGCGCCGCCCGGGCGATCGATTCAGCCGGAGAACGCGGCCAGCGCGGCTTTGATTTGCTCGGCCTGCGCCTTCAGCCTGTCGTTATCGCCCATTGTTCCGGGCGGACGCAGCGAGACGCCGGCCCAGCGCGGCAGGATGTGGAAATGCAGATGAAAAATCACCTGCCCGCCGGCGCTCTCGTTGAATTGTTGCAAGGTGAGGCCGTCGGCGCCAAACGCCGTCTTCACCGCCCTGGCCACATGCTGCACGCGCTTGATCAGTTGCGCGAGATTTTCCGGATCGATGTCGATGAGCCCGCGCGCCGGCCGCTTCGGGATCACCAGCGTATGGCCCTCGGCGCGCGGCATGATGTCCATCATGGCGAGAGCGATGTCGTCCTCATAGACCTTATGCGCGGGTATTTCGCCGCGCAGAATTTTGGCGAAGACGTTTTGCGGATCGTAAGCGACGGACATGGTCTCCTCCTGGCGCCGGGGCGCTCGATCGCTATTGTTCGAAGGCGGGGATATTGGTCTTTCGAAACGGGCTCGCGGGATAGACGCCGAGAATTTCCACCTCGCGCGAGAAGAAGCGCAATTCTTCCAGCGCCCGCGCCAGCGCGGGTTGATCGGGGCGGCCGTCGACATCGGCGAGAAAGCGCGTCGCCGCGAATTCGCCGTCGACCATATAACTTTCCAGTTTCGTCATATTGACGCCATTGGTGGCGAAGCCCCCGAGCGCCTTGTAAAGCGCCGCCGGCACGTTGCGCACACGGAAGATGAAAGTGGTCATCGTCGCCGCCTCGAGTTCCCTGGGCCATTGCGCGGTCTTCGAGAGCACCACGAATCGCGTGGTGTTATGCGCCTCGTCCTCGACATTTTCCGCGAGAATATCGAGCCCGTAAATGTCGGCGGCGAGTTTTGGGGCCAGCGCCGCCTTGGTTGGATCGTTCCATTCGGCGATTTCGCGCGCGGCGCCGGCCGTGTCGCCCGCCGTGAAGGCCGCGAGCCGCAATTGATGAATGATCCTGCGGCATTGTCCGAGCGCGTGCACATGGCTGTAGACGCCCCTCAAGCCGCCAAGCGCGGCGCCGCGCGGCGCCATCAATTGAAAATGGATCGGCAAAAAATATTCGCCGACGATATGAAGCCCGGAATTCGGCAGGAAATGGTGAATGTCCGCGACCCGTCCGGCGATCGAGTTCTCGATCGGGATCATCGCCAGCATCGCCGCGCCGTCGGTGACGGCCGCGAAGGCGTCCTCGAAGCTGGCGCACGGCAGCGGCGTCATCAGCGGATAGGCGTCGCGGCAGGCGATGTCGGAATTGGCGCCAGGCTCCCCCTGATAGGCGATGAATTCGGTCACGCGTCACCCTCACAATCGCTAGCGACCCGGCGCGCCGCGTCGAGGTCGCGCTCCGTATCCACCGATGGCCCGGCTTTGTCCAGCAGCGCGGCGTCGATGCGCATGCCGTCCTCCAGCGCGCGGAGTTGTTCGAGCCGCTCGCGTTTCTCCAGCGGCGAAACGGGCAGGCCGACAAATCGCTCGAACGCCGCGCGGCGAAGGACGTAAACGCCGAGATGATGATAGTACGGCCCCTCGCCAAAGGGCGCGCGGGCGCGCGTGAAATAGAGCGCGCGCAGACGATTCGGCGATATTTGGCCGCCGACCATTTTCACGACGTCCGGATCATCTTCCTCGCCGGGGAGCGCCAATGTCGTCAAGGTCGCGATGTCGACGCGCCGATCGCCCAACAGCGCCAGCGCGGCCCCGATCGCCCCGCTCGGCAGGAACGGCTGATCGCCCTGCAGATCGACGACGACATCGTATTTTCGCGCCGGATCGATTCGGCCCAGCGCCTCTCCGATGCGGTCGAGACCGCAGGCGTGCGAGCCCGCGGTCATGACGGCTCGGCCGCGGGCGGCCTCGACCGCCTCGGCGATCTCGCGCGCGTCGGTCGCGACGACGACCGGCCCGAGAT
>JBAWEN010000119.1:0-2429 GCA_049591215.1 Methylocystis sp.
GACCGCAACGGGTTCCGGCTGACGCACCCAAGGATCAGGCCGCGCCCCTACGCAAATTCCATGATCACCGCGTCGACCGCGAGGCTGTCGCCCGCCTTGGCTAAAATCTTCTTGACCGTCGCGTCGCGCTCGGCGCGCAGCACGTTTTCCATCTTCATGGCCTCGACCATGCACAGCGCCTCGCCGGCCTTGACCTCCTGGCCCTCCACCACGTCGATGGTCTTGACGAGGCCGGGCATCGGGCAAAGCAGGTGCTTGGAGATTCCGGCATCCTTCTTCTTCGGCATCAGCGCGGCGAGTTCGGCCTCGCGGATAGTGAAGACGCGCGCCGCGACGCTGACGCCCTGGTGCGACAGTTCGAAGCCGTTGAGGATCGCCTTGGTCTGCACATAGACCGGCCGGCCGTCGACCTCGCCCTGGAACAGCAGATCGCCCGGACGCCAGTTCGAGGTGACACGATGCGCGCGCCCTTCTTCGCCTTCGAAACGCACCAGCAGAGCTTCGCCTTGCGTCTCCAGCGTCACGCCGAACGGCTTGTCGCCGAGCAGGCAGACGCGGTTGCGCGCGAATTGCACCGGCGCGCCGTTGCGCAACTGGCCGGAGATGCGGCGCTTGCGCTGATTGCCGATATGGTCGATCAGCGTGGCGACCGCCGCCAGCACATGCGCCAATTCGCCCACCGGCTCCGGCTGCGCGAAGCCGCCCGGATATTCCTCGGCGATGAAGCCGGTCGACAGCCGGCCCTCGCGCCAGCGCGGATGCATCATCAGCGACGACAGGAAGGGGATGTTGTGGCGGATGCCGTCGATCACGAAACGATCGAGCGCGTCGGCCTGCGCCTGGATGGCGGTCAGCCGGTCCGGCGCATGGGTCACGAGCTTGGCGATCATCGGATCGTAATGGATCGAGATTTCGCGCCCTTCCGTGACGCCGGTGTCGTTGCGCACGGTGATTCCGCCGGCGCTCTTTTCTTCCGGCGGCCGGTATTTCACCAGACGCCCGATCGAGGGCAGGAAGTTGCGTGTCGGATCCTCGGCGTAAATGCGGCTCTCGACCGCCCAGCCGTTGATCTTCACGTCTTCCTGCTTGATTTGCAGCGGCTCGCCGGCGGCGACGCGGATCATCTGCTCGACGAGATCAATGCCGGTGATGAGTTCCGTCACCGGATGCTCGACCTGTAGGCGGGTGTTCATTTCGAGGAAGTAGAAGCTCTTGTCCTGGCCCGCGACAAACTCAACCGTGCCGGCGGAATTATAATCGACCGCCTTGGCGAGGGCCACCGCCTGCGCGCCCATCGCGGCGCGGGTCGCGGGATCGAGCAGGGGAGACGGCGCCTCCTCGATGACCTTCTGATTGCGGCGCTGGATCGAACATTCGCGCTCGCCAAGATGAATCACGTTGCCATAGCTGTCGCCGAGCACCTGGATTTCGATGTGGCGCGGATTGACGATGAACTTCTCGACGAACACGCGGTCGTCGCCAAACGACGACGCGGCCTCGGACTTCGCGCGCGTAAAACCTTCGACCACTTCGTCGGCCTTATAGGCGACGCGCATGCCCTTGCCGCCGCCGCCCGCCGACGCCTTCAGCATAACGGGATAGCCGATTTCGTCGGCGATCCTGACGGCTTCCTCGCCGTCCTTGATCACCCCGAGATAGCCGGGCACGACGCTGACATTGGCCTTCGAGGCGAATTTCTTGGATTCGATCTTGTCGCCCATCGCCTCGATGGCGCGCGGGTTGGGACCTATGAAGACGATATTGGCGTCGGCCAGCGCCGTGGCGAAGGCCGCCCGTTCGGACAGAAATCCGTAGCCGGGGTGCACCGCCTCGGCGCCCGTGCGCTTGCAAGCGTCGATGATTTTCTCGATCGACAGATAGGACTGCGCGGCCGGCGGCGGGCCGATATGCACGGCCTCGTCGGCCATCTCGACATGCAGCGCGTCGGCGTCCGCGTCGGAATAAACGGCGACGGTGGCGATGCCCAGCCGCCGGGCGGTCTTGATGATGCGGCAGGCGATCTCGCCACGATTGGCGATCAGAATTTTACGAAACATAAGCGCCCCGATTTCAAGCGACGCGCCCGCCTCCCACTCCCCCGGACCGGCGGGCGCCGATTTTATTGTCTTTCGGCTTTTGTTTAGATCTTCGCTTCCGCTTCGCCTTCCGGCCGCTTCGTCTGCACGGTGTCGATGATGCCGAAGTCCTTGGCTTCCTGCGCGGTCATGAAGTGATCGCGATCGAGCGTGCGCTCGATGGTGTCGTAATCCTTGCCGGTGTGAAACTCGTATATTTCGTTGAGCCGTCGCTTGATCTTCAGAATGTCCTCGGCATGGCGCTGAATGTCCGACGCCTGGCCCGAAAATCCGCCCGATGGCTGGTGCAGCATCACGCGCGCGTTGGGCAGCGCGAAGCGCAGACCATGCTCG
>JBAWEN010000120.1:0-4320 GCA_049591215.1 Methylocystis sp.
GCGCGGCGCCGCGCAGCCGCGCCAGCGTCACGTGCGGCGTATATTTACGCGGTTCCGGCGGCGCGCCAAGGCGGCGCAGCAGCCGCTCCTGTTCGGCCTGCAACTCCATCGGCGCCGGCTCCGGCCGCGCCCGAACGACGATGGCGCGCGGCTTGTCGCCGCCAAACGAGGTGAGTTCGTCGAGCGCGACCGTGAACGGCGGGCGGCGAATGGCGTAGAGCGCATGAGCCACGTCCTGGGCGACGCGCTCGTCCACGTCGCCGATGAAGCGCAAGGTGATATGGTAGTATTCGGCGTCGATCCAGCGCGCGCCATTGAGGCCGCCGCGCAAGCGAGCGAGGCTCTGGGCCACGGAAGAAGGAATTTCGAGGGCCGTGAATAATCTGGGCATGCGCTCCTCCATCCCGTGAGCCCGCGCTAACGCGGGATTTGCCGCTCCCGCGCGTTTTTGAGACGCGCCAGACTTTGTTCCACGAGGGGCGCGATCCCGCCCGCGATGCGCGCGGCGCCATCGGCGTTGGGATGCAGCCCATCGGGTAGAACGAGCGCCTTGTCGCCGGCGACTCCACTCAGGAAAAACGGATATATTGGCAGGCTCCGCCGCGCCGCGAGATCGGGAAACACCGCGTCGAACCGGGCTTTGTAGTCCGGCCCGAAATTGCCGCTCGCGACTATTCCCGCGAGCACGACGGCGGCTTTGCGCGCCTCTATCGCCGTGACGATCTTGTCGAGGTTGGCGCTCGTGACCTTGGGGTCGACGCCGCGCAGCATGTCATTGGCGCCAAGCTCCAGAATCACGAGATCGGCGCCTTCGCCCAGCGCGAAATCCGCGCGCGCGAGCCCTTCCGCCGTCGTCTCGCCGGAGACTCCGGCGTTGATGACCGTGGCCTCGAATCCATCCGCGCGCAGCCGCCGCTCCAGTTGCGCGGGAAAAGCGGCGTCCGCCGGCAGCATGAAGCCCGCCGTGAGACTGTCGCCAAAGGCAAGGACGCGCAGCGGTTCGGCGCGGGCGGGGACGAAGGAGCAGAGCAGTAAGGCGAGGATCAAGATTACTTGGAGCCGCGCCGATAACGCGCGATAAGGGCGCTCGAACGGCGCCGCCCCTCGGGGCGTTTTGGACGAGGCCCTTTCCGTGTCGCAGCCTGCAATCGAACTCATCGGTATCGACCTCACGCTCGGCGCCGGCGCGGCGCGGGTTCATGTTCTCAAAAATCTGTCCCTAAAAATAGCGCGCGGTGAGACAATTGGCCTCATTGGCCCCTCCGGCTCGGGGAAATCCACACTTTTGATGACCCTCGCCGGTTTGGAGCGGCCCGACGCCGGCTCCGCGCGCGTCGACGGGCATGATCTTACAAAGCTCGACGAGGATTCGCTGGCGCGTTTTCGTGGCGAGAATATAGGCATCGTGTTCCAATCCTTCCAACTCATCCCGACCATGACCGCGCTTGAAAATGTCGCGGCGCCGCTTGAACTCGCCGGGCGCCGCGACGCTTTTTCGCGCGCGGCCAAAGAGTTGGCGGCGGTGGGTCTTGGCGAGCGCCTGTCGCATTATCCACGCCAACTTTCCGGCGGCGAGCAGCAGCGCGTCGCGCTGGCGCGGGCGCTCGCTCCCGATCCGCTAATTCTGGCGGCTGACGAGCCGACTGGCAATCTTGATTCGGACACGGGCGCCGGCATCATCGACCTCATCTTCGAGCAAAAGAACCGGCGCGGCTCGACGCTGGTGCTGGTGACGCATGACGCCAGCCTCGCGGCGCGCTGCGACCGCGTGGTGCGCCTGCGCTCCGGCCGAATCGATGTGTAAAGCGACGCGCGGAAATAAGTGCGCCAATCGTACGGCGGCGCACCCTCTCCCCGTTCTAACGGGGAGAGGGAAGGGTGAGGGGCTTGGGGCTTTTGCCCCGAATGTCGACAAAGCCAATGATTCCTTGGAAGCCTGGAACATTATGGCTAATTCCCCGAGCCCCTCACCCCAACCCTCTCCCCGTAAGGACGGGGAGAGGGGGTCGCGCGGCCCTCGATTCGTTTATTCTTGCTAGTCGCCTAACGTTAGGAACAGCATATGACCATCGCGCGACGCGGCTTTCTGAACCGGCTCCCGCTGGCTTTGCGCTTCGCGCTGCGCGATCTGCTCGGCGACCCCCGGGGCTTTGGCGTCTTCATCGCCTGCATCGTGATCGGCGTCGCCGCGATTTCCGGCGTCAACGGCCTCTCGCGCGCGCTCTCGCAAGGGCTCGCGAAAGAGGGGCGCACGATTCTCGGCGGCGACATCTCCTTCAACCTCTCCCATCGCCAGGTCGAATCAAACGAACGCGCCTGGCTCGAACAACATGGCCGTGTCGACGAAATCGCGCTGATGCGCGCGATGGCGAAACGCGAAACCGCGACGACGCCGGACGGCGCCGATCCCGCGCTGGTGGAGTTGAAGGCCGTCGATCCGCGCGTCTACCCCGTATTCGGCTCGCTGGAGACGGAGCCGCGCGAACCCGTCGCGCCGGCGCTGGCTTTGCGCGGCGACGTCTTCGGCCTTATCGCCGATCCGCTGCTGATCGCGCGGCTCGACGCGAAGATCGGCGATCTCCTCACCATTGGCGCCGCGCGATTCGAAATCCGCGCGATCCTTCGCTCCGAGCCGGACAAACTCTCCGGGGGCGTGGGCTTTGGCTCGCGCGTGCTGATTTCCTTCGACGCGCTCAAGGCCACCGGCCTGGTGCGGGCCGGAACCATCGTGCGCTACATCGCGCGCCTCGCCCTGCCCGGCAATCCCAGCGAAGAGGAGGTCGCGGCCGTCGCCGACGCGTCGGGCGCGGCCTTTCCGCTGGCCGGCTGGGACATTCGCAAGCGCGACGCGGCGTCGCCGCAGTTCTCGCGCAATCTCGAACGCTTCGCGCAATTGTTGACGCTGGTGGCGCTCACCGCTCTGGTCGCCGGCGGCGCCGGAGTCGCCAACGCGGTGCGCGGGCTGATCGACCGCAAGCGCGCCGCCTTCGCGGTGCTGAAGGCGCTGGGGGCGCCGGCCTCGCGCGTCTTCGCCATCGCGATGACGCAAGTGCTGCTGATGGCGGCGCTGGCGATCTGCCTTGGCTTGGGGATAGGCGCGGCGATTCCCTATCTCGCCGGCGCGGCGCTGGAGCGCGTCGTCGAATTGCCCGTCGTCGTGGGAATGGACTATGCGGGCCTCGCCATCGGCGCGCTTTACGGACTGCTGGTCACGCTGGTTTTTTCGCTCGGGCCGCTGGGCGACGCGCATGGCGTTCCCGTGGCGGCGCTGCTGCGCGGCGAGACGGAATCCTCGCGCGAAAAAGGCCCGCCGCGCTATCGCGTCGCCGGCTTAATCGCGATGCTGGCGCTCGTCGCGACCGTGCTGCTCTCGGCCGGCGACAAAAGACTCGCCGCTTATTTTCTCGCCGCCGTGCTGGCGGCCTTTCTGCTGCTGCGCGGCGTCGCCTTCGCCGCGACATGGGCGGCGCGCAAGCTGCCGCGGGCGAAGGACGCGCGGCTGCGTCTCGCCCAGAGCAACATCGCGCGGCCGGGAAGTCTGGCGCCGGCGCTGATCCTCTCGATCGGCGTCACGGCGTCGCTGCTGGTCGCGCTGGCGCTGGTCGAAGGCGCGATCCACGCGGAGCTGGCGCGCTCGGGCACGGGTGAAATCCCGCGCTTTTATTTCATCGACGTCCCGCGCGACGAGTCCGCCGCCTTCGAGAGCTTCCTCGCCCAGCAAGTCCCCGCGTCGAACATAAATCACGTGCCGATGATGCGGGGGCGCATCGTCGCGGTGAAGGGCGCGCGGGCCGAGACGCTGCATGTCGGCGAGGACGCGGCCTGGGCGCTCGACGGCGACCGCGGGATCACCTTCGCCACGCGGGTTCCGCAAGGCGCGCGGATCGCCGAGGGCGAGTGGTGGGACGCGGATACAAAGGCGCCGCTGGTCTCGCTGGAAGCCAAGGTGGCGAAGGGTCTGGGACTCGCCATCGGCGACGAGATCACGGTCAATGTTCTCGGCCGCGAAATCACGGCCCGCGTCGCCAATCTGCGGCGCGTCGAATGGCGCAGCTACGCCATTAATTTCGTGATGGTGTTTTCGCCCGCCACGTTCCAGGGCGCGCCCTACTCCGAACTGTTCACCATCGGCTACGACGTGTCCGAAGGACGCCCGTCGCAAGCGGCGGGCTATGCGAACGCCGACGCGCTGGACGCGGCTTTGGCGCGCGAGACGGCGAAGCGCTTCCCGATGGTCGCCTCGGTGCGGGTCAAGGACGCGCTGGAGGCAGTCGACAAAATCGCCGGGCAGTTGGCGTTGGCCGCGCGCGCGGCGGCGGG
>JBAWEN010000121.1:0-2292 GCA_049591215.1 Methylocystis sp.
GGCTTTGGCCGCGGCTATCCCGAGCACGACCCCTGGCGGTTCGACGCGCGCCGGCTGGTCGACAGCGGCGAGGCCGACGCCGCGCTGTGGATTTCCGCCCATGGCGGCGAAGCGCCCGCCTGGACGCGAGACGACGTGCCGCTAATCACGCTCGCGCCAGAAGGCGCCGGCGCCGCGCGCGGGCTTTACATCGAGGTCGGGCGCCCCGGCGTGACGCATGACGCCGTTGAGCTCGCGCAAGAAACCAGTTCATTCGTGCTGCGCCGCGCCAAGGCGCCGAGCGAGGCGCCGAGCGTCGCGGAAGTCATCGACGCCATCAGCGCCAGATTTTCGGAGGATGTGCCGTGCTGACCTGCCTTTCTGGCGGCCATGTGGTCGATCCCGTCAATGGGACCGACGGAGTTGGCGACGTTTATTTCGAGGACGGCCGCGTCGTCGCGCGCCCGGACGGGCGCAAGCCCGACGTAACGCATGACGTTACGGGTCATATCGTCATGGCCGGCGCCATCGACATCCATTCCCATATCGCCGGCGGCAGCGTGAACACCGCGCGGCTGCTGCTGCCCGAGGCGCATCGCGCCCATAAGGCGCGCCCCGCCGCGACGCCTTTGTCGACGGCGGGCTGGTCGACCTTCCAGACCGGCCGGCTCTACGCGCAAATGGGCTACACCACGGTGATCGAGCCGGCCGTGTCGCCGCATCACGCGCTGCACGCCCATCTCGAACTGTCGGACATTCCGATCATCGACAAGGCGTTCCTGACGGTGCTCGGCAACGAGCCTTTCGTGCTCGCGTCGTTCCGCGACAATGAGAGCCCTAACGTCGTGCAGGATTATATCGGCGCCACGCTGGAGGCGACGCGCGCCATCGGCATCAAGTGCGTGAACGCCGGCGGCGTCGACGCGTTCAAGAAGAATGTGCGGGCCTTCTCGCTCGACGACGTGGTGCCGGAATACGGCCTCACCTCGCGCGAGATTTTCCAGCGCATGCAGTGCGCCGTGCACGCCACCGGCATCCGCCATCCGCTGCATCTGCATATGAACAATCTCGGCCTTGCCGGCAATGTCGAGACGGCGCTCGCCACGATCGACGCCTCGCAAGGCTTGCCGCTGCATCTCGCCCATGTGCAATTCTACGCCTATGGCAAGGAAGGCAAGAATGGCTTCTCCTCGGCGGCGGCGCAATTCGCCGAAAAGATCAACGCCAATCCGAACGTCACCGTCGACGTGGGACAGGTGATGTTCGCCGACATCGTGACGATTTCGTCGGATGTGATGAAGCAATTCAACAGCCTGCCCGGCGCGCGCCCGAAGAAGGGCGTGATTTTCGACGCGGAGGGCAATGGCGCCGGCGTGCTGCCCTATTCCTATCGCGTCTCGGATTTCTTCAACGCGGTGCAATGGGCGGCGGGGCTGGAGCTGTTCCTGCTCACCAACGATCCGATGCGGGTGTTCTTCACGACGGACCATCCCAATGGCGCGCCCTTCACCACTTACCCGGAAGTGTTCGCGCTGCTGATGAGCGCCGACAAGCGCGCGCAATGGCTGTCGCGCCTGCCGGCGGATGTCGTGGCGCTGACCAACCTGCCCGCGATCAAGCGCGAATATACGATCTACGAGATCGCCACGATGACCCGCGCCGCGCCGCGCAAGCTCTATGGCTTCGAGGATCGCGGCTCGCTCGGAGCGGGCTCGGTCGCCGATATCGCGGTGTACAAGACCAACGAGAAGGACCGCGCCGAAATGTTCCGCCACGCGGCTTACGTGTTCAAGGACGGCGAACTCGTCGTGCGAAACGGCGACGTCGCCCGCTATACGCGCGGCAAGACGCTGCATGTGAAGCCGGAATATAATAAGACCATCAACAAGCGTCTCGACCGCTATTACGACGATCTTTACGGCCTGCCGCGCGGCATATTCACGGTCGAGGACGCGGCGCTGCCGGCGCCGCAGGCTTTCGCGGAGGTTCCATGCCGCAGCTAGTTCGCAAGGGCGTCCGCATCGACGACAGTTTCGCGGAAGCCTTCCCGATGAGCGGGACGGGTTTGATCATCACCGCGCCAAACCGCAAATGGGCGATGATCGCCGCGCACACCATGACCGGCTTCGCCACCTCGGTGATCGGCTGCGGCTGCGAGGCCGGCGTCGACGCCGAACTTTCGGTCAAGGAGACGCCGGACGGGCGTCCCGGCGTGCGCGTGCTGCTGTTCGCCATGTCGTCGAAGGACGCGGAGAAGCAACTCGTCAACCGGCTCGGCCAATGCGTCTTGACCTGCCCCGGCACGGCGGTGTT
>JBAWEN010000122.1:0-8062 GCA_049591215.1 Methylocystis sp.
GAGGGCGGCAATATACGCTGGCCAGGGACGGGTGGCGAGCGATCGCGCCGGGATATGATAGTGATAGTAGATAAGCGTCGGCGGGGTTTTCCAGGCGGCGGTGGAACAGGAATAGACCCGATGCGAAGCGTTCATGGCGGACCACGCCTGTTGCTGCGCCGGCTGCGCGAAATCAGCGCGGAGCCGGTGAACGCGCAGGCTCGGCTCGACAAGATCGTGATGCAGATCGCCGCCAATATGGTGGCGGAGGTGTGTTCGGTCTACGTCCTGCGCGCCGACCAGCGGCTTGAACTTTACGCCACGGAGGGCCTGAACCGCGAGGCCGTTCATCTGACCACCATGCAGTCCGGCGAAGGACTCGTCGGCCTGATCGCGCAAAACGCCGAGCCTCTCGCCTTGTCCGAGGCGCATGAGCACCCTGCTTTCTCCTATCGTCCGGAGACCGGCGAGGAGGTCTATCACTCCTTCCTGGGCGTGCCGATCCTGCGCGGCGGCAATACGGTCGGCGTGCTGGTCGTGCAGAACAAGGTGCGGCGCACCTATTCCGAGGAGGAAGTCGAGGCGCTGCAAACCACGGCGATGCTGCTCGCCGAAATGATCGCCTCGGGCGAATTGCAGTCCATCGCCAAGTCGGCCGAACTGCTCGCGCTCAACGGTCCGTTGTCGCTCAAGGGCGCGGCGATCTGCGAAGGCGTTGGGCTCGGCTATGTGCTGCTGCACGAGCCGCGCGTCGTCGTGAAAAACCTGCTCGCCGAGGACGTTCCGGGAGAGTTGCGGCGTCTCGATACGGCGATCGACGCCATGCGGATATCGATCGACGAACTCGTCGCTCACGGACACCGCATGGGCGTCGGCGAACATAGGGAGGTGCTCGAATCCGTCCGCATGGTCGCCAATGATCAGGGCTGGCTGCGAAGGCTGCGCGAGGCGGCGATGACCGGCCTTAGCGCCGAGGCCGCCGTCGAGCGGGTGCAGAACGACGCCAGGGCGCGCATGCAGCGCCAGACCGATCCTTACCTGCGCGATCGGCTGCACGATCTCGACGATCTCGCCAACCGCCTGCTGCATCAGTTGACGGGCCAGACCTATGTCGCCGACCGCGACAGCGTGCCGGAGAACGCGATCATCGTCGCCCGCAACATGGGGCCGGCGGCGCTGCTCGACTATGACCGCGCGAAGCTGCGGGGACTGATTCTCGAGGAGGGCGGGCCGGCGAGCCACGTGGCGATCGTCGCGCGCGCGCTCGGAGTCGCCACGGTCGGGCTTGTTCCCAACATCACCGGACTGGTCGAGCCTAACGATGCGGTCATTATCGACGGCTCGACCGGCGATGTGCATGTGCGCCCGCAGCCCGACGTGCGCGCCGCCTATGCGGAAAAAGCGCGGCTGCGCGCGCGCCGGCAGGAGCAATATGCGCGTTTGCGCGATGTTCCCGCCATCACCACGGACGGCGTCGCGGTCGCGCTGCACATGAACGCCGGCCTCACCATCGACGCGCCATTCGTGCGCGAGACCGGCGCCGCGTCCATCGGTCTCTTCCGCACCGAATTGCAATTCATGCTGGCCCCGCGCTTCCCGCGCATGAAGGAGCAGTACCAGTTCTACAAGACCGTCCTCGACGCCGTTCCCGACAAGCCCGTCACCTTCCGCACGCTCGACATCGGCTCGGACAAGGTGCTGCCGTACATGGCCAAGATCGAGGAAGAGAACCCGGCGCTCGGCTGGCGGGCGATCCGGATCGGCCTCGACCGGCCGGGATTGTTGCGGTTGCAACTGCGCGCCATGCTCAAGGCCAGCGCCGGGCGCGATCTGCGCGTCATGTTCCCGATGATCGCCAATGTCGCCGAATTCGATCTCGCCAAAGCGATCACCTTGCGGGAAATGGAGTTGATCCGCCGGCACGACCATGGGATGCCGACGAAGCTCGAACTCGGCGCCATGGTGGAGGTGCCGGCATTGTTGTGGGAGTTGGACCAGATCGCCGAGCGAGCCGATTTTCTTTCGGTTGGCTCCAACGACCTCGTGCAATATCTTTACGCCGCCGACCGCGACAATACCCGCGTCTCCAAGCGCTATGACAATCTCTCGACGCCAGTGCTGCGCGCTCTCAAAAGCATCGTCGACGCCGGCGACCGCGCGGGCACGCCGGTGACGCTGTGCGGCGAAATGGGCGGGCGGCCGTTGGAGGCGCTCGCGCTGTTGGCGATCGGCTATCGCTCGCTGTCGATGTCGCCGGCCTCGATCGGTCCGGTCAAGGCGATGATCCTCGGACTCGATCTCGAACGGGCGCGGTTGTTCCTCGCGTCGCTGATGGCGAGCGACGAGGGGCGGCACTCCTTGCGCGAGCACCTGCGCCAATTCGCCGCCGCGAACGGGGTTCCCTTGTAGCGACGCTCATTTTTCGCGCCGCCAACCCGCCCCCACGCATGGATTTAGAATGTTCGCGCAAGATAGACTCAATCTCATTTTACGCCGTCACCAGGAAATAGGCGAAAAACTCAGCAGCGGTCCGGATTCGCAGAGTTTTGTCGCGCTCTCCCGCGAACTCGCCTCGCTCGACGAGACGGCGGCGGCGATCGGCGCCTATCGCGCCGCGCAAAAGGAAGTCGAGGAACTGCGCGAATTGCTCGCGGACGCTTCGACGGACGAGGACATGCGCGCCTTGGCCAAGGGCGAGATCGCGGCCGCGGAACAACAGCTCGAAGCAGCCAGCGAGGCGCTGAAACTCGCGCTATTGCCCAAGGACGCCGCCGATGAAAAGAGCGTCATTCTGGAGGTCCGCGCGGGAACCGGCGGCGACGAGGCGTCGCTATTCGCGGGCGACCTTTTCCGCGCCTATCAGAAATACGCGGCGCTCAAGGGGTGGAGCGTGGAGATTGTCTCGGCGAGCGAGGGCGCGCTCGGCGGCTATAAGGAAATCATCGCGGAGATTGGCGGGCGCGGCGTCTACGGACGGCTCAAATTCGAGTCGGGCGTGCATCGCGTCCAGCGCGTGCCGGCGACCGAGACGCAGGGTCGCATCCACACCTCCGCCGCCACCGTCGCCGTTCTGCCGCAGGTCGAGGAGGTCGATCTCGCCATCGACGACAAGGATTTGCAGATCGACACGATGCGCTCGCAGGGCGCCGGCGGCCAGCACGTCAACAAGACCGAGTCGGCGATCCGCATCACTCATATCCCGTCCGGCATCGTCGTGATGATGCAGGAAGAGCGATCGCAGCATCGCAACAGGGCGAAGGCGATGGCCGTGCTGCGCTCGCGGCTTTACGACGCCGAACGCTCCCGCCTCGACAGCGCGCGCTCGGAGGATCGGCGCCAGCAGGTGGGCTCGGGCGACCGCTCCGAGCGCATCCGCACCTATAATTTTCCGCAAGGGCGCGTCACCGACCACCGCATCAATCTGACGCTCTACAAACTCGACAAGGCGATGGAGGGCGAAGCGCTCGACGAGATCATCGACGCGCTGCTGCGCGACCATCAGCAGAAGCTGCTCTCGCAAACGCAATGACGCGGCGAAATCCGCAAGCGGTTGGCGCTGGAATTTGAAGCTTTCCGTCGCCTCAATGCCGGAAATGCCGAACGCCGGTGAACACCATCGCGAGCCCGGCCTCGTTCGCCGCCGCGATCACGTCCTTGTCATTGACCGATCCGCCGGGCTGAATCACCGCCGTGGCGCCCGCCGCCGCCGCCGCCAGCAGGCCGTCGGGGAAAGGAAAGAAGGCGTCCGAGGCGACAGCCGAGCCCTTGGCGAGGCTTTCGGAAAGGCCCAACGCCTTGGCCGCCTCCTCTGCTTTCGCCGCCGCGATGCGCGAGGAGTCGACGCGCGACATCTGCCCGGCGCCAATGCCGACCGTGGCCCCGTCCCTGACGTAGACGATCGCGTTGGATTTGACGTGCTTGGCGACGCGAAAGGCGAATTTCAAATCCGCCAGCTCTTGCGTCGTCGGCGCGCGCTCGGTCACCACCTTTAGCGTCATATCGTCGACGACGGCGCTATCCCGGCTTTGCGCGAGAAAACCGCCGGCCACCGTTCGCAGAGTTAGGCCCGGACCACGCGGATCGGGCAGGCCGCCGGTCAACAGCAACCGCAAATTCTTCTTCGCCGCCACCAGCGCGATGGCGTCCTCGTCGGCGTCCGGCGCGATGATGACCTCGGTGAAGACCTCGACGATTTTTCGCGCGCTCGCGGCGTCGAGTCTACGGTTTAGCGCGACAATGCCGCCAAAGGCCGAAACCGGATCGCAGCGCAGCGCCTTGAGATAGGCCTCCTCCAGCGTGGCGCCTTCCGCGACGCCGCAGGGGTTGGCGTGCTTGATGATCGCGACCGCCGCCGCGCGGGCGGGATCGAACTCCGCGACGCATTCGAAGGCAGCGTCGGTGTCGTTGATGTTATTGTACGAGAGCTGCTTGCCCTGGACCTGTCGCGCCGTGGCGACGCCGGGCCGTTGCTCGCCGGTGAGGTAGAACCCGGCGGATTGATGCGGGTTCTCGCCGTAACGCATCGGCTGCGCCAGCTTACCTCCCAGCGCCCGCCAGGGCGGCGTGGTTTCGCCCAGCGAGTTCGCGAGCCAATTGGAGATCGCCGCATCGTACGCCGCGGTGCGGGCGTAGGCTTTTTGCGCGAGGCGGCGACGCGACGCCAACGTCGCGCGCCCGTCGTTCGCATTCAGTTCGGCGAGGAAATCCGCGTAATCGTCGGGATCGACCAGCACGGCCACGTCGTCGTGGTTCTTGGCCGCCGCGCGGATCATCGCGGGGCCGCCGATGTCGATGTTCTCGACGCATTCGGCGTCGGGCGCGCCCTTCGCCAGCGTCGCCTCGAAAGGATAGAGATTGACCACGAGCAGATCGATCGGCTTGATGTCGTGCGCCAGCATGGCGGCTTCATGCTCGGGATTCTCGCGGATCGCCAAAAGCCCGCCATGCACCTTGGGATGCAGGGTCTTGAGCCGCCCGTCCATCGTCTCCGGAAACTGCGTCAGATCGGCGACGTCCTTGACCGCGAGACCCGCCTCCGTCAGCGCCTTGCGGGTGCCGCCGGTCGAGACCAACTCGACGTTGCGCAGGCTGAGCGCGCGCGCGAATTCGACCAGGCCCGTTTTGTCGGAGACGGACAACAGAGCGCGGGCGATGGGACGCAGATCGACGGGCATGGAGTTCCTTCTGGCTGACGTTTTGGCTGGCGTGCTTGACCTACCACGAATCCGCCGGCGCCGGAACCGGGGCGGGGTCGTCGAAATCATCCACCCGAGTAAACGTCCAGCGCAGCCGCATGCCCGGCTTCGCGGGCCCTGTCACCACGATCTGCGTCGTTTTGCGGGGGCCCTCGGGCGCCGCGAAGAAAATGCTTTCCTCCAGCCTTGGCGTAAGGCCGCCCGCTTCGAACAGCAGCCGCGCGCCGCTTGGCAGCGCCAGTTCGATTCCGCGCCCGTCGGCTTGCGCGGCCGCGCCGACGCTCGGATGTAAATGGAAGCGCGCCGAGAATTCATGCGCCACGCTTTCGTCTTTGGCGCCCTTCTTTTTCGCGCTCTCCGCCGCGACCAGTCGATCCTGGCCGATAAAGCGCGAGCCGTCTTGCGTCATCGCCAGAATGCGCTCGTGCACAAGCCCAAAACGCTCCTTGTAGCCGTCATGCGCGGCTTCGATCACTTCGCCCCTGCGCGAACGCCGCCGCTCCACGCGCATCTCGCGCGGACTCGCGACGATAAGTCCGGGGTTCGCCTTGCTAAAAAGCGGCTCGATCTGGCTGGAGGATTGGTCGTCCACGACGAGCGTGGAATGGGCGGCGCTGGCTCGGGCGATCTCGCGCGCCGCTTCATGCTGCATGGCCGGCGCGCCGCAATTGACCACGACGCGCTCGGACCCCAGCGAAAATTCGAAGGCGAGCGCGCCGGCGTGGGCCGCGCGGGAAAACTCCAATGGCGGCGGCGCGCCAACGTCGATGATCGCCAGCGCGCCCGGCGCCGTCATGCGGCGATAGCCGCTGTCGGGCGCATCGAGCGGCGGAGCGGCGCCTCGCGCCTCATGGGTGAACACCGTCGCCAGCTCTCCGGGGTCGGTCGCCGACATGCCGTTGAACAGAGCCAGCGAGCCGTCGCCATGCTGCAGCAGGCGCAGCATCGGAATCATTCGGTTGATCGCGCCAAGCAGCGGCTGTGGCGGCTTCATGCCGCGCGCGGCGTAAACTTGCCGCAATGGCGCCAGATCCAGCGCGAGGTCGAGGATGGTCTTGGGATTGCGCCCGATATGGCCGCCATCGCCCAGAATTTGGCGCTCCAGCTCCCGCGTGAAGGCCTTCTTCGCCTCCAATTGCACATCGGCGCCAACTTCGGCGCAAACGCAAAACTCCAGCAGCGCCAGCGCGCAAATCAGACGCTCCGTCCCCCACGCCGGCCCGTCGAGCGCGCGCGAGAGGGCCTTCGCGCCGTGAGCCAGCGCCTCCATGAAATTGTCGTAAAACTCCGGCGGCGCGCCGTCGAGCAGCATGGGAGAATGCGCGAGAAAACATAGCATCCGGCGCGCCGTCACCGACGGCTCGGACGCCGGATCGTTGGCTTCCTGGCCACGCTGTTCCATGAACGCCTGAACCAGCGCCCGAGCATGGTCGCGCGCCGGGGCGCCGCCGGCGGCGCGCAGATGCCGCAGCCAGGAAAAGCCGGTGAGCGCGCGGCGCCAATTCGCCGACGGCGGCTCCAGCGCGAAGGGCGAATATCCCCCCGCGTTCACGGTCTTGCCGCAAAAAGAAAAATAGCCGGCGTAAATCTCGTCCGCGGCAGTGGCGTCGCCGGTGCGGATGTCCTGGGGGGCGATGCGCAAACGATCGGGCGCGGCGATCCGCCGCGTCAGCAGAGCCCGGCGTGGCGCTCCGGCGCGAATGGCCAAACCTTCGGCGGCTCGCGCCGCCGAGCGCAAGACGTCGCGCAGTCGATCTTGCATCTTCTCGCCGGCCAGAGCCACCTCCCCACGCCCAAGAATCACGCGCTTAAAGCCGCGACAAGCCGGAGTACAACGGATTGACGCCACGCTCCAGCGTGCTTTAAACTATTTGAATACAAAGGAAGTTGTTCTTGCCGAAGCGGCCCCGCTATGCGTCTTCGCGCGAAAATGGCAAGGTTTCGCGCGAATCGGGGAGATCGACGCATGCCGCTTTACAAGATCGACGGAATCCCGCCGCGCCTGCCGGCGCAAGGGCGCTACTGGATCGCGCCCAGCGCCTGTCTGATCGGCCGCGTGGCGCTGGACGAGGACGCCAATGTCTGGTTCGGCTGCGTGCTGCGCGGCGACAATGAATGGATCACCGTCGGCGCGCGCACCAATATCCAGGAAAACAGCGTGCTACACACCGACATGGGCTATCCGCTCGACATCGGCGCCGATTGCACCATCGGTCACGGCGTGATCTTGCATGGCTGCTTCATCGGCGACAACACGTTGATCGGCATGGGCGCGACCATCCTCAACGGCGCCAAGATCGGCCGCAATTGCCTTGTCGGCGCCAATGCGCTGGTCACCGAGGGCAAGGAGTTTCCCGACAATTCGCTGATTGTCGGCACGCCCGCCAAGGTGTTGCGCACGCTCGGCGATGACTCTGTCGCGCAAAACCTCGAATCGGCGAAGCACTATGTCGAAAACGCCCGCCGCTATGCTGGCGGGTTGGAATTGATCCCGCGGTGACGGGTCGCCCGCCCCCACTGCGCGATCCTCGCCAAAATGCTAAGCCGCTCCCATGAGCGGCGAGGGTGGCGGGCTGATTGTCGAGGTTCTGCCGCCCGTGGCGGTGGACCAGACCTATAGCTATTTCGCGCCCCCCGGTCTCGCGCTGGCGCCGGGCGACTTCGTGAAAATACCGCTGGGGCGACGCGAGGCTATTGGAGTGGTTTGGGCGGTCAAGCCCGCCAGCGGCCCGCCCGGCAACTTGAAGAGCGTGATCTCGCGCTACGACCGGCCGAAACTGTCGCAAAATTTGCGCGATTTTCTGGACTGGCTAGCGCGCTGGACGCTGGCCCCGCGCGGCATGGCGTTGCGCCTCGCCACCGGCGCCGGCGAAGACGCGGGGCCGCCC
>JBAWEN010000123.1:0-1982 GCA_049591215.1 Methylocystis sp.
CTCGACGCGCTCACGCTCGACGAACTCGAGGACGTGCTGCTGCGCGCCGACCTCGGCGTCGCCGCTTCCGCGCGCATCACCCAGGCCGTTGGCGCCGCGCGCTACGAAAAGAACATCGAACCCGAGGAAGTGCGGGCGATTCTCGCCCGCGAGGTCGAACGCATCCTGAACTCGGTGGCCCTGCCGTTCGAGATCGACGCCTCGAAGCGCCCTTTCGTGGTGCTGGTCGTGGGCGTCAACGGATCGGGCAAGACGACCACCATCGCCAAGCTCGCGGCCAAATGGCGCGGCGAGGGTAAAAGCGTGGTTCTCGGCGCCGGCGACACTTTTCGCGCCGCGGCCGTGGAACAACTGCGCGTTTGGGGCGAGCGGCTTGGAGCCAGCGTCGTCGCCGGCAAGGAAGGGGCGGACGCCGCCGGTCTCGCCTTCGACGCCATCCAGACCGCGCGCGAGCAGAACGCCGACATCTTGCTGATGGACACCGCCGGACGCTTGCAAAACCGCGTGGAGCTCATGGCCGAACTCGAAAAAATCGTTCGCGTCATGAAAAAGGCCGACTTCGAGGCGCCTCATGCGGTGCTGCTGGTGCTCGACGCCACCGTCGGCCAGAACGCCCTGACGCAAGTCGACGTATTCGGCAAAACCGCCGGCGTCACCGGCCTCGTCATGACAAAGCTGGACGGCACCGCGCGGGGCGGCATCCTCGTCGCTATCGCCGAAAAATACGGACTGCCCATCCACTTCGTCGGAGTTGGCGAAAGCGCCGACGATCTCGAACCATTCGCCGCGCGCGACTTCGCTCGCGCCATCGCGGGGCTGGACCCCGAGGAGTCCGACCCCGCGAAAAGCGCGGCGGAGACAACGATATGACGCAGGACAGCGTGCTGAACGAAGAAAACAAAAACACGAACGCCGCCAAACCCGCCCCTGACAGGCCAAAGCGCGTAAACACCGGTCTCAAGCTCGTTTTGGAGTTTGGCCCGCTGGCGCTGTTCTTCATCGCCAACCAAAAATTCGGGATTTACGCCGCGACTGGCGCGCTGATGGTCGGCGTGTTCGCCGCGCTCGGCGTCGCCTGGAGCATCACCCGCCGGCTGCCGATGATGCCGGTCGTGACCGCCATTCTGCTGCTCGTTTTCGGCGGGCTGACCTTTTTGTTGCAGGACGAAACCTTCATCAAAATGAAGGTCACCATTCTTTACACGCTGTTTGGCGGGGCGCTGCTCGGCGCGCTGTGGTTCGACCGGCTGCTGCTGCCGATCGTATTCGATTCGGCCTTCCATCTCGACGACGCGGGTTGGCGCAAGCTCACCTGGCGCTGGAGTTTCTTCTTCTTCTTTCTCGCCGCCCTGAACGAAGTCGTGCGTCGCGTCGTCACGACAGACGTTTGGGTGAACTTCAAGGTCTTCGGCATATTGCCGCTGACCCTGCTGTTCGCCATGACGCAATTGCCGCTAATGATGCGCCATGAAATCAAGCCCGAGGAAGATACTTCGGAGACGCATTTCTAGCGTGATGACCACGCCATTGGCGAGAGAGAACAGCGCGACGGCCAAGCCATCGCCCTTTAACCCATCCTTCACCTAAAACTTTCGCGAAACACTCACCAAGCAAACGAACCATTTTCGAATCGATAACCACGACAAATGCTTTAGATTTACGATAAAAATTTACCGGCTATCTTCGTGGACGCCTACAAAGCGCGACGCCGGGCCAGTCCTCAAGGCGCGCCATGCCAAAGGTATGCCGTCCATGTTATACAGCCGTTTCGCGTCTTCCCGCGCATTCGCCGCCGCCGTCGCGTCATTCTCCATGACGCTGGCCGGCGCGGCCCTGGCCGGTCCTCAGGTCGTCAACGGGATTTATTTCAACGGACCGCCCGAGCAGGCCGAGAGCCAATATCGACAGGTCGGCGCGGAACAGTCGGGGCAAAGCGCGCTTGGCGGCGGCTTCATCGAAATGCTGGTGACGGGCGGCGATCC
>JBAWEN010000124.1:0-3441 GCA_049591215.1 Methylocystis sp.
CAATCTCGCGCGCTATTGCCTCGCCGAGAACGCGCGCGTTCAGCCCGAAAAGCCCGCGCTGACCATAGTCGGCGACGAACACGTCCTGCGCTGGACGCATGGCGAACTCGACGACAAGGTGCGCCGCTTCGCCGCCGGCCTCGACGCGCTGGGCCTGCGGCCGGGCTCGCGCGTGATGATCCGCATGGGCAACGAGGCCAATGCGGCGCTGGCCTATTTCGCCGCCATCGCGGCGGGGCATGTGGCGTTGCTGGCCTCCTCGCAGCTCACCTTCGAGGAGGCGGATTTCTTGCGCGAGGATTGCGGCGCCGCCGTGCTGCTGCTCGGCGCCTCGTTCGAGCGCGAACCGCATGACGCCCAAGGTCTCCATGTGTTGCGCGGCGCCGATCTCGAGCGGATGCTCGAGAGCGAACCGATGGACTATGCCGACACCGGCGCTGATGATCCCGCCTATCTCGTATACACCTCCGGCACGACCAGCCGGCCCAAGGGCGTGCTGCACGCGCATCGCGCCGCCTGGGCGCGCCGAATCATGTATCCGCATTGGATGGGGCTGACGCGCGACGACGCGATGCTCCATGCCGGCTCGATCAACTGGACCTATACGCTCGGCGTCGGCGTGATCGACCCGCTCGCCAGCGGCGCGCGGGCGATCCTCTATAATGGCCGCCCCGATCCCGCGATCTGGCCGCGCCTGATCGAGCGTCATGGCGCCACGATTTTCGCGGCCGTGCCGGGCGTCTATCGCCAAATTCTAAAAACTGGCGCGCTGGAGGACCACGATATTTCCGCGCTGCGCCACGGCCTCTCGGCCGGCGCGGCGCTGGCCCCGAGCCTTTTGGCCGAATGGCGCGAGCGCGTGGGCAAGGAAATTTTCGAGGCCTATGGCATGAGCGAGATTTCCACCTTCGTATCGAGCGGACCGACGACGCCGGCGCGGCCAGGCTCTCCCGGACGCCCGCAGCCGGGCCGGCATATCGCGGTCCTGCAGCGCGAAAATGGGACGACGCCGCTGCCGGCGGGCGAGACCGGACTTCTCGCCATGCATCGCGACGAGCCCGGGCTGATGCTCGGCTATTGGAACCGTCCCGACGAGGAAAAGGAAGCGCTGCGCGGCGAATGGTTCGTTTCCGGCGATCTCGTGGAAATCGACGCCGACGGATATGTCTGGCTGCATGGGCGAGCCGACGAGGTGATGAACGCCGGCGGCTACCGCGTCTCGCCGGCGGAGGTCGAGCGTTGTCTGATCGCGCATCCAGGCATTGCCGAAGCGGCGGTCGTGGAGCGACCCGGGCGCGACCCCGGAACGACGATCATCAAGGCCTATGTGGTCACGCGGAGCGGCGAGGCGCTGGATGAAGCGGATATTCTCGCGCATTGCGCGCGCCATCTCGCGGGCTACAAACGCCCCCGGGCGGTGCAGGCCTTGGCGGCCTTGCCGCGCAACGCCAATGGCAAGCTCGCGCGAGCCTTCCTGCCGTGAAGCGGCTGGGCCACCCGTCGGCCCTATCGCACCCTGACCGGCATGATCTCCGCCGAAAGCTGAACTTCCTCGCCGAGATGGTAGGTGTGATAGGCCGAGCCGGAGATGAGCCGCAGGAAGAGAAACAATCGCAGGCGCAAACGTCTGAACAGGCTCATCCGTCGCGCGGGCAGCAAGTTTTCGTGCGAGACATGAACGATCCACTGGCCGGGATCGCCAGGCAAGTCGATCTCCCTGTGCCGCGCCAAATCTTCGAGGCACAGCTCGACATTGGGCTCTTCCATGAAGCCGAACCGCAATTCGACGCCGATGACGCTGCCGCGATCAGGATCGCGGTCGAACACGGTCACGTGATAGCGATGGTCGTGGATATATGGGACCTTGGGGTGAACCACCTCGACGAGAATGAGATTGCGCGGGAAGACGCCGTAGCGTTCCCATAACAGGCCGACCAGCGCGGGCGCGCGGTCGGCGAGATGGCGCACTCGAACCGGCGCCATGATGAGCGCGTTGCGTTCGAGAAAGCTTGTTCCAGAGCGATGCAGCGCCACCACGTCCGCCATGGTTAGGGTCGAGCGCGCGGCATAGGCCGCGAAGGTCGCCTTGCGCCCCCAGCGCCAGGTCGCCATGACAAGGAAAGCCGCGACGCCGACCGTCAACGGCACGAAGCCGCCCTCCATGAATTTGAGCGAACTCGCGACGAGAAAGGCGCAGTTGATGGCCGTGAACGGACCCCATACCAGCGCCGTTCGCGCCGGGCTCCAGCGCCAATAACGCAGCGCGATTGGAACCATGGCGCAAGAGGTGATCAGCATGACGCCCGCCACGGCGAGACCATAGGCGGCGGCCAGCGCCGAGGACGAACCGAAGGCGATCACCAGCGCGACGCAGCCAAGATAAAGTCCCCAATTGACGACGGGAACGTATATTTGTCCGGCGTGGTCGAGATGGGTGTGTTTGACGTCGAATCGTGGAAAAAGCCCGAGCCCGATCGCCTGCGAGGTTAATGAAAACGCGCCGGATATTAGCGCCTGCGAGGCGACGACGGTCGCCAGCGTCGCCAGAATGACCAGCGGCGCTACCAGCGGCGCCGGCGCGAGGCTGTAGAACAGCTTGCCCGCCACGATTGGCGCGCCGCCAAGCAGATGCGCGCCCTGTCCGAGATAGTTGAGCAGCAGCGCGGGAAAGACCACGACGAACCAGCCGACGCGGATCGGACGGGCGCCGAAATGCCCGAGGTCCGCGTACATCGCCTCGCCGCCGGTGATGACCAGCATCAGCGCGCCAAGAATGAGCAGCGCCTCGCGCGGGCCGGAGCGCGCGAGGAAGCGAACGCCATGCGCCGGATTGAACGCCGCCAGAATCGCTGGCTCGCGCGCGATCTCGGCCCCGCCGAGAACGGCGATCGTGACGAACCAGACGATCATGACGGGGCCGAAAATGACGCCGATTCTCGACGCGCCCTTGTGCTGGATCGAGAAGAGGACCGTCAGCAGCGCGAGGGTGATTGGCGGAACATAGGGCGCGAAGGCGGGCGTCGCGACGTCGAGCCCTTCGACTGCGGAAAGCACGCTGATCGCCGGGGTGATCATGCCGTCGCCGAGCAGCAGGCCAGCGCCCAACATCAGCGACCACAACAAGATTCGAGCGCCGCGATTTTTGTATTTATGCAGCAGGCCATAGAGCGCGAAGACGCCGCCCTCGCCGTCGTTCTCGGCGCGCAGCACCAGCAGCGCATATTTGACCGCGACGATGATGAAAATCGTCCATATCGCCGCCGAGATCGCCCCGAGCACATTTTCGGGCGTCGGCGCGACGGCGGCGGAGCCGAAAAAAAGCTGGTCGATCGCATAGAGCGGCGACGTGCCGATGTCTCCGTAAACCACGCCGATCGCGCCGATGGCGAGGGCCGCGAGCCCGCCGCGCGGAGCGTGCGACGCGCTCTCGCGCGCGTCGAG
>JBAWEN010000125.1:0-6453 GCA_049591215.1 Methylocystis sp.
ATCTCTCGTAGGAATCACATCACGATTCCCTCTGTCCAGTTCTTATCCTAGCGCCTATGGGGGCTCGGGGCGTTGAATCCGAACGAGCCGATCAAGCGCGAACCGTATGACAGATCAAGCTCCGTACTGCTCGTCGCTGACCGGCTCCATCCAGTCGACGGCCTTGCCGTCGAGTTTTTCCTGAATGGCGATATGCGTCATGGCCGTGGTCGGCGCGGCGCCATGCCAATGCTTTTCGCCCGGCGGGATCCAGATCACGTCTCCTGGACGAATCTCCTCCACGGGGCCGCCCTCGCGCTGAACCCGCCCGCACCCGGCGGTCACGATCAGCGTCTGGCCTAGCGGATGGGTATGCCAGGCCGTGCGCGCGCCCGGCTCGAAAGTGACGCTCGCGCCGACGACACGCGCCGGATCGGGAGCGTCGAACAACGGGTCGACACGGACCACGCCGGTGAAATATAGCGGCGAACCCTTGCCGGACGGCCGCGAGCCGATTCTCTTGACTTCCATAACGGTCTCCTTTCGGGTCAAGGGCTTCGCGGGGTCAGTCCCTCAGCGAGGCCATATCGATCACGAAGCGGTATTTCACATCGCTTTTCAGCAGCCGCTCATAGGCTCCGTTGACGTCCCGCATCTTGATCACCTCGATGTCCGAGACAATCCCGTGCTTGCCGCAGAAATCGAACATCTCCTGCGTCTCTTTGATGCCGCCGATCGATGAACCCGCGACCGATTTGCGGCCCATGATCATCGAAACGGTGTTCAGGGCTGGCTCGAGGCCGCCCAGATAGCCGACGAAGACCAGCGTCCCGTTGATCGTCAGGGTCGGCATGTACTGATTGACGTCGTGAATATACGGAACGGTGTCGATGATGAGATCGAATTTGCCGATCACGCCAGCCATTTGCGTCTCGTCGGTGGAGAGCGTGATCTCGTCCGCGCCAAGCCGCCTCGCGTCTTGCGATTTGCCGGGCGAGCGGGTGAAGAGCGTGACATGCGCGCCCAGCGCTTTCGCCAGCTTGATCGCCATGTGCCCGAGGCCGCCGAGACCGATGACGGCCACCTTGCTGTCCTCGCCGACGTTCCAATGACGAAGGGGAGACCATGTGGTGATCCCCGCGCAGAGCAGCGGCGCCGCGGCCTTCAGGTCGAGCCCGTCGGGGATTTTCACGACGAAACTTTCCTTCACGACGATCCGGTCGGAATAGCCGCCATAGGTCGGCGCGCCATCCCGGTCGAGGGCGTTGTAAGTGTAAGTCGCCCCGCAGCGGCAGTATTGCTCCAGACCGTCTTCGCAGGCCTCGCATTTGAGGCAGGAGTCGACCATGCAGCCGACGCCGACGTGATCGCCTTGCCTGAAGCGGGTCACATCAGGCCCCACGGCGATAACGCGCCCGATGATTTCGTGTCCGGGAACCATGGGATAGATCGAGTCGCCCCAGTCGTCGCGCGCCTGATGCAGGTCGGAATGGCAGACGCCGCAATAAAGGATCTCGATCGTCACATCGTCGGGGCGCGAATCGCGGCGTTCGAACTGAAAAGGAACCAATGGCGACGTCGCCGAATGCGTCGCGTAGCCGTGGGCTTTCATTGTCATCTGCGATTCTCCGGTTAAAGGCCGCGAAGGAGGGCGCGCCGGCGCTCCACCCAAGGATAGTAGCTGGGGTTCCATGAGACTAGAAAGGCGAATTCATGCGCGCTCGTGAACAGGGTCACTAATTTTTCGGGAACAGCGAGAACTTCGGCTTCGCGTCGCCCGCCGGCGTTATGACAACCGTCGCCGTGCGGCCAGCGATGAGTTGGACGCCGGCGGGCACGCGATCAAGCGCGATGCGCACCGGCATGCGTTGGGCGAGCCGCGCCCAACTAAACGTCGGATTCACATTGGCGAGCAGGCTGGCGCCGGAGCTGCGGTCGTGGTCTTCGATGCCGCCCGCTATTCCTTCGACATGGCCGAAAAGATCCGCGCTCTCCCCCATCAAATGCACGGCGGCGCGGTCGCCGACGTGGATCATCGACAGCTTGGTCTCCTCGAAATAGCCGTCGACATGGAGACTGTCCGCGTCGATCAGCGCCGCGACGCCTTTGCCCGCCGTCACATAGACGCCCGGCCTTAGTTCGAAGTTCGTCATGGGGCCATTGACGGAAGCGCGCACCTCGGAGCGATCGAGATTCAGCTTGGCGATATCCCGATCGACGACCGCCTGCTGATAAGCGGCCTTGGCCTGAGCCTGCGCCGAAGTCGCCGCGTCCACCTGCTGTTTCGACACCGCGAGGGTGTTGCCGGCGTCAAGCGCGCGATAGCGGGCGAGATCCCGCGACGCCGCGTCGAGCGCCGCCGCGCGGCCGGCGACCATCGCTTCCGATTGGCGTAGCGCCAGAGCGAAGCGTTCAGGGTCGATCCGAAAGAGCACGTCGCCCTTGCGGACAATTTGATTGTCATGCGCCAGAACCTCGCTCACGAGACCGGAAACATCCGGCGCCACCGCCACGACATCGGCGCGCACGCGCGCATCGCGGGTCCATGGCTCCATTTCGTAATGAACCCACAGTCTCCAGCCGATGAAAGCGGCGATGGACGCCATCGCCGCGGTAATCGCGAAGCGGGCGAGATTCAGCGCGACGGCTTTCATAGCGAGACTTTCGACAAAAGGATTTCACAGGCGCCAAGCAAGCAAACGAACATGGCGAAGTTGAACAGCGGCCGATGCCAAACGAGGCGATAGAAGCCAACGGCGCCGAGCATCCGCGAGATCGTGGCCGATATGAGATAGGTGACGATAGCGCAAAAAAGCAGGGATGGCGTGAAAACGCCGAAGATGCTGATTTCGGCGTTCATGCGACGGCGTCCGCGCGAGGAGAAAACGTCGGCGGCGGCGCGTTTGGAAAGAGCGCTCGCCTCAAGCCCGCGAGCGCGAGCAACGCGCGCGTATCGCCTTCGCGGCTGACTATGCGCAACGCGCCATGAATTGCGTTCAATATCTTTCCCGTCGGCGCCGCGGCGCCCCGCCGGTAATGACGCGCGAGGTGCGTCAGCAACGCGTCGAGCCGGCGCCTCGCCGATGGCGACATTCTTCCCCGCGCCTGATGCGCTTCGAGAATGTTGAATCCCGCCCGCAATTGCCGCAGCGCGTCGGGCATCCGATGGTCGACCGCATGCGCTATCGGCGCCAGCAGCGCCAGTCGGTCGAACATAAGACCCATGACGCGGGTCTCGTCATTGGAGCTTTGAATCTCGGCGGCCTGGGCGAGCGCCAATTTGTTGGCGCGCATGAAGCGGTTCGCGCGCCAACGCGCGCCGGCCGGACGGATCAGCGCGGTCGCCGCCACCGTGAACCCCATCCCCAGGATAGTCGCGAGACCCAAATTGACGAAGCTTTCGGCGTCGGCGGAATAAGGCTGCTGCAACGCCATCGAGGTCGACGTAAACAACGCCAGGGGAACGCCCATTTGGACGGTTGCTGGCGACGTCATCAGCAGGCCGAAACATAAAAACGTCGGTGCGAGCGCGAGCGCCAGCGTCTCGACGCCATGCGCCCGCGGCAACACAACGAAAACATACAGGCCAGCGATGAGAATCGCCGCGATGGTCCATTTTATGAAGCTCTTGAGCGAAGGCGCTGGATCGTCCCGCGCGGCGAAAAGTCCTCCGGTGATGGCGGTCATCGTCACCGCCGTCGCGCCTTCCGGCCAGGCGGAGACGATCCAAAAGGCGCAACATGAAACTATGGCGACAACCGTGGCGAATACGGTGACGAGCACCGCTCCGTGATCATCGTGACGCGCGCGTTCGACACGCGATTCGATCGGGAAGAGCAGAGGCGCGGACAGCGACCCGGAGTCCATCGCGAGCGCCGTTGCGAGCACGCGGCAATCCGCGTGCAGGTCCACGAGCTCGCGGAGCCTGACGAATAAGCCTATCTCCATGATGTCTCTCCACGACGCGCGGTTGAGAGGCGCCAAGACGCGAATGTCGATGTCGCGTAGGAGGCTTACGCCTTCCGCGGGATCGGCGGAATCGTCGGGATTTAGCCAGTCGCTTATCCGCGCGATCAAAGCCGCGGTCTCCGGCGGGACGCCGCCGAGCGAGGCGAGTTCGCCGAGCCGGTCGGAAATCGTCGACAGCACCGCCAACATCATCAACATCCTCGGAACCAAGCTCTGAATGTGGGAAACCGCGCGGGGGTCGGCCATCATGTCGAAAGCGAGATGAGCGGCCATGTTCTCGATTTCAGTGGCGTCGGCCGCGAGTCGGAGCCAGTGTGCTTCGTCCGTTGGCCGTCCCACGATATCCAGCGCGTCGCGACTGTTCATCTTTGCATGACGCAACCACGCCTCGATGCGCTCCGCGACGACCGGACCGACAGCGCGCGGGAACACCAGGCTCGAAACGAGCGCGGCGCAGGCGATGCCGACAAGAATTTCTTCCGTTCGCGCGAGCGCGAGATCGAAAATCGTGTCCGGCGCGCCGACCGCCGGGAAACCGACGATCGCGGTGGTGTATCCCGCGAGCATGAAGACGTAACTGCGCGGGGTGCGGTCGAGCAGCGAAAGATAGAGGCACAGACCCGACCAAAGCGAAATCGCCGCGACAAGCAAAGGAGGCGCATTGACGAGATTGGGGACCAAAGCGACCGCGGCCGCCGACCCCATTAGCGTTCCGATGGCCCGAAACACCGCCTTCGAACTCGTCGCGCCCGAAAGTGGATGGGAGGCGATATATACCGTCGCCAGCGCCCAATAGGGCTTCGGCAGATCGAGCCAGAATGCGATCGACAGCGCTAACATGCCGGCGGCGAAGGTTTTGATTGAAAACAACCAGTGTTGAGCGCCAAAGATTTTCATTGGAGTCCCGAGGGCATGCGGGCTGTGCGCCGCATCGCGAAAGCAGCCGCCGCTTGCCGCAGCAGCATAAATGACTATATGGTCATTTAATGTTAAGGCGCAAGAGCGAAATGGAGCGCGAAGGCCATGAATTTGACAACTACGCCTGCCCCGGCGCGTGCCGCAAAGGACCGGACACGCGGGCCGAGCCCAGAAAAAACCGCGCAGACGCGTAGCGCGATCATCGGCGCCGCGTTGAGCGAACTGCTCGAAAGAGGCTTCGCCAATACGACGATGGAAGCCGTCGCCAAGCGCGCCAATGTCGCGAAAGGCACGCCCTATCGCTATTTCCCGACCAAGGAGGCGCTGTTCGAAGGCGTCGTGCGCGAGAAAATCGCCGGCGCATTGGTCGACATGAACCCCGCGAACCGGGCGCCGGAAGAATCGGTCGAGATGTTTTTGCGTCGCACCTTGCTCGTCGCCATGCACAATATCGAACGCAATGGCCGCGCGGCGATCGCCCGGCTCGTCCTCGCCGAGGGCGGCAGGTTTCCAGCGCTTGTCGAAATTTATCGCCGCGAGATGTTCGACCCGCTTCTCGACCAGCTTAAGGAGCTGGCGCTAGTCGCGCGAGAAAGGGGGGAATTGAGAAACGACAAGCTAATCGAATACCCTCAATTGCTTATCGCGCCGATCTGGTTTGGAATTATTCAAAACGGTCTTTTGGACCGCTCTCATCCGTTGGACATTGGCGATTTGTTCGATGCCCATCTCCAAATGATTTTCGATCATGAAAAAATTTAACTTGCCGCCGCGCGTTCGTTTCGATCGAACGTCGATTAGCGAGCGAGATAGTGAACCTCGGGCAATTCGCGCAACCGCCCGGCGGCGCTTTCGGGCGTGATGTCGCGCTGCGGCGACCCCAGCAGCTCGAATCCGACCATGAATTTGCGCACCGTGGCCGAGCGCAGCAGCGGTGGATAGAAATGACCATGGAAGTGCCAGTGCGGATGAGACGCGCCGTCGGTCGGATGCTGATGAAAGCCCATCGAATAAGGAAAAGGCGTCTCGAATAGGTTGTCGTAGCGCAGCGTGAGCCGTTTCAGAATATCGGCCAACAGCGCGTTATCGCCCGGACAAAAATCGTCCAGCGAACCAATGTGGCGTTTGGCGAGCACCATCGTTTCGAACGGCCATGTCGCCCAGAACGGAACCAGAGCGACGAAGGCGGCGTTCTCGCAAACGATGCGTTCGCCAATAGTCTGCTCGCGCGCGAGATAGTCGCATAACAGGCACGAACCACGCCGCGCCATATAGTCGCGCTGGGATCGCGATTCCTTTTCGGCCTCGTTGGGCAGGCTCTCGCTCGCCCAGATCTGGCAATGCGGATGAGGGTTGCTCGCGCCCATCGCCGCGCCCCTGTTCTCGAATATCTGCACATAATTCACGGCGCCCAGAGCGCCCAATGTCCGAAACTCGTCGCGCCAGCAGTCGACGACGCGGGCGATGTCGGGGATCGCCATGCGCGACAGCGTTAGATCGTGGCGGGGCGAGAAACAGATCACCCGGCAAAGGCCGGCTTCGCCGCGCGCGACGATGAGCCCGTCGTCGATCTCGTCTCTCGAAGCG
>JBAWEN010000126.1:0-2517 GCA_049591215.1 Methylocystis sp.
GCTCTTCACGGAAGGCGCGACCGGCGCGCTCCGCGCGGCGGCCGGGATGGCGGCGGCGGGGGCGGGAGCCTCCGGCGCGCTCTTTGCTGGCTCGGCCGTCTTCGTTGGCTCGCCCGTCTTGGCGGCGGCGCCGGCGGCTGTCCATTTGGACTTATTGTTCGGCTTATTCACGGTCATCGTCTTGGACTCCGTCGTTGAATTTGTTCGAAGGCGACGCCTCGCTCAAGAACTCCAACGCCGTCGTCGCGGGCCGCCTCGAATTTGATCGCTTACTTGGGGCTGGCGGCCTTGGTGAAGGCGGCGCCGATCTCCTTGGTCTGCTCCTGGAAGGCGGCGCCGAGTTCTTTGGTCTGCTCCTGGAAGGCGGCGAACTGGCTCTTGGCGAATTCGGTTTGGAGCGTCAGGACTTCCTGCACGTCCTTGGCCTGCACCAGCTTCGTGGCGAGGTCAAAAGCCGCCTTGACATTGGCCTCGGCGTAGCCGAGCGCGGTCGCACCGACCACCTTGGCGCCGGCGGCGGCGGGAATAGCCGAGGTGTCGACGGCGGCGATGGCCTTCTGCGCGGCGCCCGAAAAACCTTCGAAGGCCTTGCGGGCCTGCTCGACGCTCTTTTCCGCGAATTCACGGACTTCGGTCGGAATCTGATAGCTCGGGCTGGTCATCTAATCTTCTCCCTTTGACGAACGGCGTCCGCGGCGAGGCGCGACCCACCCCGCCGCGACAATTTAAGCTCGCGCGCCGACGCCTTGGCGACGAACAGACGCAATATTACCGATTCAATTGTGCGATGCAACATAAATTGTGCACCGCATTTAAGCCCCTGATAAAAAAGCGCCGCCAGCCGCTCCCCGCTCCCGCTTGCGGCTATTTCGGCGCGCGCCGTGATATCGGGGACAAGGAAGTCCGAACAATTACGGCGCGAGCGTTGGAGCCGCGTCAATCCCGAGCGCCTGTTCCAGCCCCCGCGATCCACTGATCGCGTCCGCGAGCGTGTAGCGGTCGAGCGTCTGGAAGAAGGCGTTCAGCGCTTCCTTGAAGATTCGCTGCAAGCCGCAGCGACCCGTGATCACGCAGCGTTCGGGGGCGACGCCCATGCACTCGGCAAGCGCGAAATCGTTTTCGAGCTTGCGCACGGCCGCCCCAATCGAAATTTGCGACGCCGGAACGGCCAGCCGCAACCCGCCGCCACGCCCTCTCGTCGCCTCCACGAAGCCACTCTCGATCAAGCGCCCCACCACCTTGCGCAAGTGGTTTTCCGAGATCGCATAGGCCGCCGCGATCTCGGGGATCGTGGCCCCGCGCTCGTCGGCGACAGCGAGGAAGATCAGCGTTCTCAGCGCGAAATCGCTGTGAAGTGTCAAACGCATGGTCCGCTCCCCTCTTGCAATATCCCAGTCCCGGCGTTAAAGATGCACATGATATACATCTTTAAACAAGGAGAGGGAAATGCCCACATTGTATGAACGCCTCGGAGGCACGCCGGCCGTCGAGGCCGCCGTCGACATCTTCTATCGCAAAGTGCTCGCCGACGGTCGCATCGCTCGTTTCTTCGATAATGTGAATATGGAAGAGCAGATCGCAAAGCAAAAGGCCTTTCTGACGATGGCCTTTGGCGGCCCCAACAAATACACCGGCAAGGATATGCGCGAAGCGCATAAGAAGCTCGTCGCCAAGGGCTTGAACGACATGCACGTCGATGCGGTCGTTGAGAATCTGTCGAGCACTCTGCGCCAGCTCGGGGTTAACGAGAAGGACGTGCTGGAAGTCGCGGCGATCGCTAATTCCGTCCGCGCCGACGTTCTTAACCGTTGATGTGGCGACCATGACTTTGCTGACCTATCGGAGCGCGGCCATAGATATCGAGCCGGGCGAGGACGTTCTTTCGGCCCTGCTAAGAGCCGAGATAGACGCTCCTCATTCGTGCCGCGCTGGCGTTTGCCAAACCTGCTTGCACCGCGCCGTCGAGGGCGCCCCTCCCGCCGCGGCGCAGGAGGGTCTGACAGAGGCGCAGAAGGCTCAGGGCTACTTTCTGGCCTGTGTCTGCGTCCCCAAGACGCCCTTGACCGTCATCCCGACGGACGAGGCGGCGGCCCGCTCCGAGGTCATCGTCCGCGCGATAGATCGTCTTTCCGGCGACGTCGCGCGGCTATATCTGGAACATGGCCCGGACTTCAGCTACCGTCCGGGCCAGTTCCTTGAACTGATCACGCCCGAAGGGCTCGGCCGGCACTATTCAATCGCCAGCGTGCCGGAAGAAGACCCCCACGTCGAACTTCATATCCGACTTCATCGCGGGGGAAGAATGAGCGGCTTCGTCTCGGAGCAATTGTCTCCGGGCGACCGCCTCCACGTCGCCGGCCCGCTGGGAACCTGCTTCTATGAGGGCGTCGATCCCGGCCAGCCATTGACGCTGGTCGGCGCCGGCACCGGCCTCGCGCCGCTGATGGGCATTTTGCGCGACGCGCTTCGGCGCGGTCATCACGGGCCGATCCGGCTCTATCATGGCGCGCGCGAGCG